>JAURLB010000076.1 GCA_030831445.1 Candidatus Nanopelagicales bacterium
AAGGTGCGCAGGGTGCTGAAGGTGCGCAGGGTGCTGAAGGTGCGCAGGGTGCTGAAGGTGCGCAGGGTGCTGAAGGTGCGCAGGGTGCTGAAGGTGCGCAGGGTGCTGCAGGTCCGCAGGGCGCTCAAGGATCCGATGCCTATGTTTACGGTGAATTCTTTGGCGGTGATACCTCTTGGACAAATATTTTGGAATTTGGAGAATTAGGAGATACGGGATCCGTCAATGTGACTTATGCGACGAGTGAATCTGGTACTTCGTTTGTAACTGCAATTGTGTCGATCGCTACAGATGATGAAGCTGACGCAGAATTCAACGTTCAATGTGCTTGGGAAGGTACGGATGTAGATTCGTCAAGACCGCAGCTCGTTTTCTATTCGAAGCCTGAGGACATGAAACAAATGGTGATCGTAGCGAAAGTCGATCAGGGCGAGAATGCAACCTTGGTTTGTGGCACCACAAAAACCTTGGGAGTGGGGTTCCAGGGTGCGGTGAATGTTCGCATAGATTCGCTTTATGGCCACACCGTGAATGCGGGTGAATCCAATAATCAATTCGGCGTAGCACCTCCAGGCTGAGTTTTTACTTCGTACTGAATTTCTGAATGAAACATGATTCGTTCGTTAGTAGTTGGTAATTCATACAGAGACATTTTTGCTGGTTTATCAACGACTTTTGCTGGGAGACAACTGCCTTTGGAAGTTCGGTCAGTTGAAAATGAAGTGTTTCTTCAACGAGCAATTGCCGACTTTAGGCCGCACGTTATTTTGTCATTTTTGCCGGAGGGGGAGAGTTCGGTACTGCAAGATTTCCCATGGAGTATCCGTCGTCGTTGGGTGAACTATCCATTTGGCTTTACAACAAAAGAACACGCTATTGGGTCAATACTTTCCATGTACTCAAGCGTGATTGCTGGAAACAAAACACGACCGCAAAAACTTGTCTCAGTAATCACTCCGGTGTACAACACGGGCTCAATTTTATTGCGAACCTACGATTCAATTCGTGGGCAAACGTACCGAGAATGGGAATGGGTTATCTATGACGACTCCACCGATGAGGAGACCACTCAGATAGTTCGGATGCTGGCTAAGGATGATTCACGGATTTCTGTAATGCGTGGGGGTGCACATTCTGGATTCATTGGCGAAGTGAAAAGGAGAGCATTTAGAGCAGCAGAAGGTGATGTTCTCGTTGAGTTGGATCATGATGATGAATTGACAGAGGATTGTCTACAGCTAATCATTGATGGCTTTAATGAATACCCAGAATGTGGGTTTGCATATACAGAATGTGCAGAAGTGAATGCCGATGGCTCTCCTGTGAAATATGGAGACACATTTGCATTTGGTTATGGCTCATACCGACCATTTCCATATATGTATCGCGGTAAACCGTATTTAGTAACAAATTACCCTCAGATCAACCAGAAGACGATGCGGCACATTGTCGGAGTACCTAATCATGCTCGTGCGTGGACAAAACATGCGTATGAGATGAGTGGTGGGCACAATCCTGATCTCTATGTATGTGACGATTACGAACTTATTCTCAGAACATTCCTCACAACCAGAATGCTTCACATCCGTCATCTTGGCTACATACAGAATCGTGTCGAAGGAAACTCAAACACGCACATCACTCGAAATGCCGAAATTCAACGC
Organism: Candidatus Nanopelagicales bacterium; assembly: GCA_030831445.1. Taxonomy (GTDB): domain Bacteria; phylum Actinomycetota; class Actinomycetes; order S36-B12; family UBA5976; genus JAFMIT01. The sequence continues at coordinate 1,665 of JAURLB010000076.1, forward strand.
CAAGTAGCACTATTTAGTGAAAACTATTCTTCAAAAATAGATTTGCGTGCAAAAGAAATCCTTGGTGATTTGTATGTAGATGAGGCAAATCAGCAGTTAAACCTCGAATACTCAGTCAAAGATACACAACCAAGAAAGACAGGAACTTATGGATGATCAAATGGTAAATGGCGATAAAGAGGGGCGCAAAGCAATCACTCGCCTGTATGGATTACCTGCAAGAAAAAAAGCATCGGCACTAGCAATTGTCGTAATTGCCCTCTTAGCGCTGTTAGTTGCAAATCAAAAGTGGTTTGGTATTGGTGCAGACTCTAGCGCAAAGGAAAATATTCAAAAACTTGATGGTTTTGATACAGAGATTGACACAGCTGCAAGTTTGATCGCAGATGGAAAGAATTCTGATGCGGTAGTTATTCTCAGTGAGATTCTTGATAAAGCCCCAAATCATGTTCTCGCAAATTTCAACATGGGAGTAATGGCTCAATTTGAAAATCGGTTAGATGATGCAATCAATTACTATTCGACTGCATTGGTCGGTGCCCCTATGTTCAAAAGCGCCCTTTATAATCGAGGACTTGCCAATCGAGACATCGGAAACATCGACCAAGCAATTGCCGATCTGAATACCGTGATTGCGAATTATCCTGAATCGGCTTCTGCAGCTTTCAACCTTGGCAATATTTTGATTGCAAAAGGTGATCAGGAAACTGGAAACGCATTTCTAGAGCGAGCATTGAAACTAGACCCATCATTGGGCGGATAATGACTGTGTATTTGCGTGAAGGTATTTCTGCGACCTTCCGAGAACATGCTGACAGGAATGCGCTCCATATAGAAGGCGCAACCGTGACGTATGCGGAGCTAGATGACAAATCAGCACGTCTTGCGTCGTGGTTGTTGAATGAGTTTGACGAGCCATATTTTGCGGTACTTTGCGACCAGTCAGTTGATGTAGCAGTGGCTCATATTGCAGCGATTCGTGCTGGAAGGATTTTAGTTGCGCTTGATTCGAGGGAACCAACCAAAAGGACATCTGCAATTCTCGAACTTTTGGGAAGCTCGGCAGTTTTTAGTTCAGAACCTGTGGATCAAAAAAGCAACAGTAACCGTGTGCTTTCCGATCTTTTTGGCTATGAGATCAGTAGCAGAGAATGGAACATTTGGAATCCGGATGATGTTTGCTGGATTTACTTTACATCGGGAAGCACAGGTGAACCGAAGGGTGTGCCCGTGCCTTATAAAAGACGAATCCCAAACAATTTTATGGCAGGTAATTTAAATCCTGGAGACAAGGTGGGAATAACTCGACCGGTTTCATTTCTTGCAGGAGGAACTGCTCTTCTTTCTTCAATAGACAGTGCATGTGAGATCTACCAGTACGACTTAGCTGAAACGAATGCGCATGATCTGCTTTGTTCGGTTGCCGAGAATGAAATTTCCCATCTTCAATTACCACCATCGTTGTTTCGTGATGAAAGATTCAGACGAGAAGCCTACAGATATGAAGGTTGTCGTGAAATAACAATGACCGGGGAGAGATGTACCAAATCAGATTTGGAAAATATAGGAACACTTTTTCCACTTGCGAGAATACATAATTCATACGGTTCAACGGAACTTGGAACAATTGCAAGACATGTGTTCTTGCCTGGCACTGTATTGCCTAACGATCCACTTCCCGTTGGTGTGCCGTTTGATTGCGAAGTATTTATTTTTGAAGATAACTACGGATTTGTTACACAAGGTGGAATCGGTCAAATCGCAGTAGTGAGCGATAGGAGATCGCCAAAATATCTACTAACTAATGGACCGACTGCATTAAACGAATATGAAATTCGACATGGCGTATTTGCTGTTTTGACGGGGGATGCTGGTTACTTTGACGAAGATGGACTTTTGCACGTCATTGGCCGAATGGATGACATCGTAAAGATAAATGGAAATTTGACCAATATGTCCTCGGTAAATGCAGTTTTGATGAAACATCAAGATGTAGCCAATGCTGAAGTACTCTCATTTAGCAACAAGAAGAATCGAAAAAAGCTTGGTGCGGTAGTAGTTGTTAAGGAAGGTGCACAAGTTTCTGCGAGCATGCTTCGAGAGTATTTACTGGCTGAGTTACCGGCATGGATGGTTCCGACCAGATTCGAGTTTGTAGATGCGTTGCCAGTCAGCAATCGTGGA
>JAURLB010000077.1 GCA_030831445.1 Candidatus Nanopelagicales bacterium
TTCATCGATCCCCATCCGCATCTTCACGCTGACGGGAAGTTCTCCAGCTGCATCAACTGCAGCCTTCAGAATATTTCTGAAGTGATGATGCTTCCAAGGAAGGGCTGCTCCACCACCTTTTCTTGTGACTTTTGCAACCGGACATCCCATATTGAGGTCTATGTGGTCAGCACGATTTTCACTCACTATCATTGCAACGGCCCTCGACACGATGTCTGGATCAACTCCGTAAAGTTGCAAACTACGTGGTGACTCTTCGGCGCCAAAAGTTGTCATTCTCAAGGTTTCTGGATCTCGCTCAATCAATGCTCTCGAGGTAATCATCTCAGAAACGAAAAGTGCAGGTATTCCCGTTGGGTTTCGTTCACTACTTGTTTCTCGACATAACCTTCGATACGCCACATTAGTAATCCCAGCCATTGGGGCAAGGACAACTACCGGTTTAGAAAAGTCGAGAACGCTATTCATCAGAGGTAACGGGCCAGATATTCGAAAACTTGACTTAAACCAACTCGTTCCTGCTGCATCGAGTCGCGGTGACGCACCGTAACTGCGTCATCCTCAAGAGTTTCAAAGTCAACTGTGACGCATAGTGGAGTTCCGATTTCATCTTGCCGCCGATATCGGCGACCAATCGCACCAGCATCATCAAACTCGACATTCCAGAATTTTCGAAGGTCGCTTGCCAAGCCTTTCGCTTTTGGAGAAAGATCTGCATTTCTTGAGAGCGGCAATATGGCAACTTTTACCGGCGCAAGTCGTGGATCAAGCCGAAGTACCTGTCGTTTATCAACTCCACCTTTTGTATTCGGCGCTTCATCCTCTGCATATGCATCAAGCAAGAAGGCTAAAACACACCGTGTGAGGCCGGCCGCCGGTTCAATCACATACGGCGTCCAGCGTTCATTTGCCTCTTGGTCGAAATAACTCAAATCCTGACCACTGTGCGATGAATGAGTTTTCAAATCAAAATCTGTTCGGTTCGCAATACCTTCAAGTTCTGCCCAAACGTTTCCTGCAAATTCAAAGCGATATTCGATATCCACAGTTCGCTTCGAGTAATGTGACAATTTCTCTTTCGGGTGTTCGAAAAGTCGAAGGTTTTCAGGGTTCATTCCAAGATCAACATACCAATTGAATCGCTCTTTGATCCAGTATTCATGCCACTCTTCGTCAGTTCCTGGCATAACGAAGAATTCCATTTCCATCTGCTCGAACTCTCGAGTTCGAAAAATAAAGTTTCCTGGTGTAATTTCGTTTCGAAATGACTTACCCGTTTGACCAATACCAAATGGTGGTTTTTTACGTGCAGCAGTTGCAACGTTTTGAAAGTTAACAAAAATTCCTTGCGCAGTCTCTGGACGGAGATAGTGCAGAGAACCTGAATCTTCGATTGGTCCAACTTGGGTTCGAAGCATGCCATTGAAATCTCTTGGCGGGGTAAAGTCGCCACGAGTACCACAGTTAGTGCAGACAATGTCTGCTAAATCATTTTCAGGTTCTTTTCCATGCTTCTCCACATAGGCTTCAATCAATTGATCGGAGCGCCAACGCTTATGACACTTCTTACATTCCGTCAAAGGGTCAACAAATGCATCGACATGTCCGGATGCCGTCCATACTTGAGGCGCTAATATGATGGCTGAGTCCAAGCCAACAACATCATCTCGCTCTTGAACAACTTTCAACCACCATTGTTTTCGAATGTTTTCTTTGAGCTCAACACCTAAGGGTCCGTAGTCCCACGCACTACGTGTACCGCCATATATTTCGGAAGAAGGGAAAACGAAACCTCTTCGTTTTGAAAGATTAACAATTGCATCAACTCGGTCGCTCGCCATGGTTTCCTCCACTCCGGCTGGCTGTCGGCGGTATCACCCTGACGGGTAACTGGGCTAGTGTAAAGCGGATTTCAATATTGAACGAGCCTCTGCAGCCGAATACTCAGGTCTCACCTCATAGTGCCAATCCAACGAGCGGCGAACAAATGGCTTCTTGAGGGAATATACCTTGCGATATTCAGAAAGAAGTGTTGCTTCGATCTCTCGCGAGCACACTGGAACTGCCAAATATTTTATGATGCCATCACCTAAAACTCCGGCCACTTTGAGCGCTTTGGTACCAGTTTCTACCCCATCGTCGACGACCACTACCTTCGAAAGTGGCAGGTGAGATTCGAATGCAACATCATCCCAATATTCAAGAATGGGAACTCCTAGGTGTTTGGCGATACTAACTGCGATTTTTGCCGAATTAGGTAGTACTGCAATGACTGCATCAAACGTTTCGTCAATCACATCCCGAAGCAGTGCAGCGGCTGCTTCATCGTTTTGAAAATCCTTCATGGCTCTAGTCGAGATTGCGCTCGCGCAGTAGCTGAATCGCCAAGTGCAATCTCTTCACTACTTGCAGTCTTCTCTGACTGATAATGAACTTTCTTGCCGTCTGCATATGTGAGTAGCACTTCGAACGCACTTGGCTCGTCGATAGATCCTGAAAGAAACTGCGTTGCTGAAACTTTGATGTCATATGCAGAGAGTGCACGTCGGTAATTGCCAACAGAATCAAACTGCAGATACAACAGTCCTATCGCGTCATCATCTACTGCAAGGTACGCCTTGGCGGACTGAAACCCCGTTTGAATGCTGAAAAGATCTAGCACGCGTTCTGCTTCTTGAAGCCATATCCCTGCTGATTGTTTAAGAGCAAAGCGAAGTACCACATCCATAGCCTCAGTCTGCCATGTGCCACGATTGCCTTATGACGAAACGTAAAGCGACTTGGCTCGAAAAGATCTCCGCTCCAATTCTCTTGAAAATTCACTCCTGGCCACGCTTTGTATTTCCACTCTTACTTGCCAGTGCACTCTTGGGCGGACTCTTTGTTACAAGTCCAGTCATCTCAGGGTTGCTATTGGGGCTAGTCGGGCTCACCTTGCTTTGGCTAGTGGCTCTTTCCTGGCCGCTGCTGACGAACTCTCAGCGACTTATTCGGTCTCTACTCATTGTTGTACTTCTTTTCTATACAGCTGCTCGAGTCAACGGAAGTCTTTGATGACATTTCAACGAAACACAAAGCAGAGGACTCAAGTCATTGATTTACTCAAAGACACTCCAGAATTTCTCGGCGCAAGTGATGTGCACCTAAAACTCACTGAGTCCGGTATCGACATTGGATTATCTACCGTCTATCGAACTCTTTCATCCTTGCTCGAAAATGGCGAACTTGATGTCTTTATCAAAGACGATGGCGAAACTGTATACCGATGGTGCTCAAAAGAACATCATCATCACCTGCAATGCCGAGTGTGTGGAAAGACAATTGAAATTCAAACCGATGACTTCGAAGAGTTGGCACTCAAGATTGCAAAAAAGTATCACTTTCAAGAAGTGGAACACACATTTGAAATTACCGGAACTTGCAAAGAGTGCCTCTAAGCAGTTCCAAAGCGCCTCGCGCGTTTGCTGTAGAGCTCCAGGGCTTGAAACAAGTTTTCTTTTCGATAGTCAGGCCACAAGGTATCGTCAAAAACTAATTCCGCATAAGAACTCTGCCACAGTAAAAAGTTACTAATTCTCATTTCGCCCGAAGTTCGAATCAGCAAGTCCACCGCTGGCAACTCTTTATCGTAGAGATATCGCGAAAAGTTTCGCTCAGTTATTGCCTCTGGATCTAACTCTCCTTGATGAACCTTATGAGCAATTGATCGAACTGCATCAACAATCTCGCTTTGTCCGCCATAATTCACACACATCGTCAACGTGAGCTTTCGATTTCGGCGTGTTAATTCCACCGCCTCATCGAGTTCATCTTGGACACTTTTCCAAAGACGCCTGCGTCTGCCTATCCAGCGAATTCGAACACCTAGATCGTTTAGTTCATCTCTCCTGCGGCGAATCACATCCCGATTGAATCCCATCAAGAATTTCACTTCCTCGGGAGAGCGTTTCCAGTTCTCTGTTGAGAAAGCGAAAGCGCTCAGATATGAAACTTTCTTTTCCAGTGCCCCGTGCACAACATCTAACAGACTCAATTCGCCCGCAGCGTGACCTTCTGTGCGAGAGAGTCCCCGTTGATGAGCCCATCTGCCATTGCCATCCATGACAATGGCGACATGATTTGGAATTGAGTTCATAGTTTTACTTTACCTTGCGAGCACTTTGTACGTGCTTCAGCGAACGAACTTCGCGTTCGATATGCCATTGAAGTTGTGCAGCGAGGAGAGATCCCGCAGTCTTGCGCGCCTTATCATCGGCCCGCGTGGCACCTTCCCAATCTCCAGTAAGAATACTTGCTAAATACTCAATCACTTCACTTCCAGGCGCTGTACACCCTGGCACTTTGCATATTGAACAAAGTACTCCACCGTGATTAATCGAGTACCACGAGTGCGGTCCAGGCTCATGACAGCGCGCGCACTCGGCATACGACGAACTCCAGCCAGCAACAGCCATTGATCTCACCATAAAAGTGTTTAAGACGATATCAGTTTCAAGCGTAGCTTCGGTTAATGATTTCAGTCCCGCTAAAAGCAGAAGGAACTGCTGCACACTTCTGTCTCCTTCTTCAACCACTAACTTGTCTGTCATTTCTGCCATAGCGCAACCAACTGTCCAGGCTTCATAGTTGCCTGACAGTTCACTTCCATATGCTCCAACAATGAGTACTTGTGAAACAATGTCAAGGTTCTTGCCTTGCGCAAATTGAATTTCAACGAGATTGAGAGGATCAAGTCGAGCACCAAATCGACTTGTGCTTTTCCGGATACCTTTTGCAACCGCTCTCACTTTGCCATGCTCTTTCGTTAAGAAAGTCACGATCCGATCTGCCTCGCCAAGTAGGTGTGTGTGTAGCACAATGGCGTGGTCGCGGTAGGTTGGCATGTGCTAATTCTCCAACTTTTTATTGCTACTCATGAGAAATGTCCAGTTTTGACACCTGAATCTCTTACATTGACCATGTGAATACTTTTGATTGGCGCAAACTGGGGCTACTCGCGGTAGCACTCTTCGCCGCATACCAAATCGGCAGCACGATGTTGCTGAGCCTCAATGGCTTCTTGATGATCCTGCTTCTCGCTTGGCTATTTTCCATCGCTATGGAGCCTGCTGTCTCGTGGTTTGAGGAGCGTGGATTCAAGAGAGGTCTGGGAGCAGGTGTAGTAATCCTTGGCTTGTTGGCCTTTCTCATCACCTTCTTCGCCACCTTTGGCGGATTAATGTTCAGTCAACTTTCTCAAGCTGTCGCGGCTCTTCCTGACGTCGTCATCAGTGTGACCCAGTGGCTCAACCAAACATTTGCACTTTCAATTGATTCACAAGAAGTCGTCTCGTCACTCAATCTTGATAGCACAAGTTTGGCTCCGATTGCGGCGAGTTTGGCAGGAGGGTTTTTTGCGCTCGTGACAGGGTTGCTCACCTTCCTCGTGAATTTCTCCACTGTTCTCGTGTTCGCTTTTTATCTCTCCGCAGAGGCACCTAACGTGCGGCGTGGAATTGCATCGTGGTTAAGTCCTGATAAACAATCTATTTTTATTACGGTCTGGGACATTGCGGTAAAGAAGGCAGGTGGATTTGTCGTCTCCCGCGTCGTGTTGGCGTCAATCAGTGCTGTTGCTCACGCTGCGTTCTATTACATGATTGGCATTCCGTATTGGTTACCTATGGGAATCTTCGCAGGTGTTACGGCCCAATTTATTCCAACTATTGGAACGTATCTAGGTGTGGCAGTGCCAGCACTTTTCAGTTTTGGTCCAGATCCACTCGATGTTGTCTGGATTATTCTCTTTGCAACAGTGTTCCAACAAATTGAAAACTATATTTTGTCGCCACGAGTGAGCCGTGCGACAATGGATTTGCATCCTGCACTTGCCCTTGCTGCGGTCTTTATTGGTGTCGCAATCTTTGGGCCAATTGGTGCACTTATCGGAATTCCGATTGTGGCGGCCGTCATTGCAGTGCTTGGTACCTACGGCCAGCGCCATGACCTCATAGATGGACTTACAGCAGATTAAAATCCATATCTATCAAGTGTATTTTCATTGCTTTGCCAGTTAGATTCCACTCTGACACGTAAATCTAAAAATACCTTAGCGCTGAGTAGGCGTTCAATTTCTTTGCGTGCCCGCGTACCGATTTCTTTGAGCTGCAATCCGCCTTTACCAACAATGATGCCTTTTTGGCTTTCCCGCTCGACATAAATGGATGCGAAAATCTTCACTAAACCTGAGCCTTCGCGGATGATTTCATCGATGTCAATCAAAGTGGAATGAGGCAACTCGTCAAAAACTTGTCGAATAACTGCCTCGCGAATGAGTTCAGCTATTCGATGCTGTTGGTCTTTATTCGTAATGGCATCCTCGGGATAGAGTGCCAAAGCTTCGGGCATACTTCGAGCAAGTAAAGCGACTAGCTCGTTTGTATTTTCATTCTTCCGCGCGCTCAGGGGAATAATTTCGTCCCATTCAAAGTTCCAGCCAGCAGCAATTTCAGAAACTTCTTGCAATTTTTCCAGCAACACTGGCTTTTTTACACAATCACTCTTACTCACGATTGCAATCTTTTTGCAGTTCATTCTTGAAACCTGCTCAAGGATCATTTTGTCACCCACGCCTATTTGCTCGTTGGCAGGTAGTAGGAGACACACAATATCGATGTCATCAAGCGCCGCATTAGTGGCTGCGTTCAACCTGCTACCGAGCGTGGTGCGCGGTTTATGAATTCCTGGCGTGTCTACAAGAACGAGTTGAAAGCCATCTCCATGAATAATGCCATGGATGATGTGGCGAGTCGTTTGAGGTTTGTCAGAGACAATTGCAATCTTTTCTTTCACCAACGCATTTATGAGCGTTGACTTTCCGACATTAGGTCTACCGATAAGTGCAACAATCCCTGCTTTCACTTCTGGCTCCAACCTAATATTGCTAATGCAAGAGTAATAAGAATACAGCCAATGATCGCCAATGCACCCAATTGCTCACCCACAACGACTACTCCCAAAACACTTGCGACAAGTGGTTCGCCTAAATTCAATGTTGCAATCACTCCCGCTTGAAGCCGACGTAACCCATAAGCAAAGAAAGCGTAAGCAACTGACGTTGCCACAACACCTAACCAGAGGCTCAAAAATAATCCGTTTGAATCTTGGAGAAATGTCAGTCGATTGAAAGAAAACGGTAACAGGATTAATGCTGCCAACGCGAATGAAACTGAAAGCAGTCCCAATGGAGAGACCTGCTCTGAGGTTTCACTAGCAATCACGGTGTAGGTTGCGTATGCAATTGAAGCCATGACTGCCGCAAGCACCCCTAGAATCGGAAGCGACAAATCAATCGCATACACGCTCAACAAGAGAAGTCCGAGGATCGCAATCAGGGTCGAGATCAGCCAGATACCTTGAGGTTTCCTTCCTCTCCACAGCCAAGCAAACAATCCCACAAAAAATGGGGCTAAGGCGAGTGACACTAATGTGCCAAGCGCAATTCCGACTACATCAGTGCCAACAAAAAAGAAATACTGATAACCAGCAACACCGAGAGCCATCATCCAAACTAAAGGATTCTTCAGCAGTTTGAGAATGCCTCGCGGACTATCTGAAATGAGGCTGATCAACAAAAGACCCAGCGCACCAATCGACAATCTGATGAATGCGATTGCAATTGAGTCTGCTTCAACATCGGCAAGCGCTCGAGCACTTGCCGACGTTCCAAAGAGGCATGCTGCAATCAGGACTGCAAAGACCGCCCGAAGAGAATCACTCCCCGCGATTTTGTTCACTGTGAATTTTTCGAACGAGAACACTTCCAACTTTGTTGCGGCGACCTGCAACGGATTCAGCAGTCAGGCTCCAGCCGTCGATGTCAAGCGAGGAACCGGGAATTGGCACTCTTCCTAGGCGTAAGGCCAATAAGCCCGCTACTGTGTCAATTCCTTCATCTTCAGAATCAAGTTCAATCTCCAATAAATCTGCAAGATCTTCGATGTGTAAGCGAGTACTCACTCGATACACATCTGATTCAAGTTCCACAATTTCAGATGCTTCAGTGTCATACTCGTCGACAATCTCGCCGACAATTTCCTCAAGTATGTCCTCAATCGTTAACAATCCCGCTGTGCCGCCATACTCGTCAATCAAAATTGCAATGTGAATTCGAGCTTTCTGCATATCACGAAGTAATTCATCAGCACTTTTACTGTCGGGCGAGAAAAACGCCCTACGCATGATTGATTCAACATTTTCAGATTGTCCAGATTCCGTGTGTTCGAAAGTTCTGCGTGCGATATCCTTCAAATACACAACACCAACAATGTCATCAATGTCTTGCCCAATAACGGGAATTCTTGAATAACCCGAGCGAAGTCCGAGAGACATTGCTTGACGCAATGTTTTGTGCTTCTCGATCCAGACCATTTCGGTTCGAGGAACCATAACTTCTCGTGCGACCGTATCTCCGAGTTCAAACACAGATTGCAACATCTTCTTCTCGTCATCTTCGATGACTTCAGTGCTGGCTTGCTCAACAAGTTCACGTAGCTCACTTGTTGAAGAGAATGGACCATCCACGAAACCTTTTCCAGGAGTAATCGCATTACTGATGAGAATGAGAATTCGAACAAGCGGCCCAAGGAGCACGCTCATAATCCGAACGAACCCTGCCATTCCAACTACAACGCGCTCCGAATGTTGGCGACCGATAGTTCTTGCGCCGACAACAAACACAACAAAACTAAAAA
>JAURLB010000078.1 GCA_030831445.1 Candidatus Nanopelagicales bacterium
CTTATGGGATTCGGTCACCGGGTCTATAAGAATTATGACCCTCGCGCTGCAATCATTAAGAAAGCGGCGGACGAAGTGTTTGCAAGTATGAACATTGATGACCCACTTTTCGAAATTGCGCTTCGCCTTGAAGAAGCAGCCCTCAATGATGAGTATTTCATCAGTCGCAAGCTCTATCCCAACGTTGATTTCTATACGGGTTTGATTTATCGTGCAATGGGATTTCCGACCCAAATGTTTACAGTCCTTTTCGCTCTTGGACGGCTCCCAGGCTGGATCGCTCAGTGGCGTGAAATGATTGAAGACCCACACACAAAAATTGGGCGGCCACGCCAAATTTACGTTGGTGAGTCATATCGAGATTTCGTTGAGATAAAGAAGCGTTAATTGCCTGAGTGCAATTGTGGATTTAATCCATTCCACGCACCATTTGTTGGCACGACTTCTAATTTTCCGTCAAGCGAATTTCTTCGAAATAACAAATCGCTATGACCTGAGAGTTCGCGCGCTTTGACAACTTCACCGTCAGGGAGAGTGATTTTTGAACCTGCTGTGATGTAGGTGCCGGCTTCAATAATGCAGTTATCGCCAAGTGAAATTCCGACTCCTGCATTTGCACCAATCAGACACTTCTTTCCAATAGTGATGACTTCTTTGCCACCACCAGAGAGTGTTCCCATAATCGATGCACCGCCACCAATATCAGAACCATCTCCAACAAGTACACCAGCAGAGATTCGTCCCTCCACCATGGAAGTGCCAAGAGTGCCAGCATTGAAGTTCACAAATCCTTCATGCATCACTGTCGTGCCTTCCGCAAGGTGAGCTCCCAATCTGACCCGATTGCCATCAGCAATCCGAACACCACTTGGAACTACATAATCAATCATTCGAGGGAACTTATCAACCGCGAGAACTGCGAGCTCAATATTCTGTGAAATCGCTCGAGCTTTGCAAGCCGCAAATTCACTTGGCAAGATTGCTCCACGCTGTGTCCAAACAACATTTGGTAGTACGCCAAAAATCCCCTCAACATTGATGCTTCGAGGCTTCACGAGCCGATAGGACAGTAGATGTAATCGCAAATACGCGTCTTCAACGCTTTTAATTGGCTGGGATAAATCAGGGATTCGCACCTCGATCACCTTGCGCTCAACTCCACGAATAGCATCAGTTGAATCACTCAAGGCGAGACTGGATTCAGCCAAGGAACCCAGTGTTGGCGACGGAAACCAGACATCAAGCACTTGTTGGTTTTGATAGGTTGCAAGCCCAACACCAACAGCCTCAGCGTTCAAATATTCGCTCACACGCACTACGGTACAGACATGGAGAACCAAAAGGCTAGGGCAGTGCTGAATCTTGAGGGAGATATTCTTGATTTGACCGAGAGCCTCATAGCAATTTCATCGGTTTCCCACAACGAAGAACTACTTGCCAACGCAATCGAAACTGCGCTGAAGGACTACCAACATCTCAAGGTTGAACGCTTTGGAAATAGCATCGTGGCAAGTACCAACTTCAACAGAGCTGAACGAGTGATACTTGCCGGCCACATCGACACAGTGCCAAGTTCTGGCAATGACTCACCTTTACGAATTCTGAAAGGTCAAACACCTCCAGTTAGAGACAACAACCAAGGTCTTGAAGTAAGTGAAGATCGACTCTATGGTCTTGGCTCGTGCGATATGAAAGGTGGTCTTGCAGTTGGGCTAAAACTTGCGGCCACGCTTCAGAATTCAAATCGCGACGTGACCTTCATGTTTTACGAAGCGGAGGAAGTTGAATCTATTCACAATGGACTTTACAAAATTGCTCAACAACAACCAGAACTCTTTTCTGCTGACTTCGCAGTGTTACTCGAACCTTCAAATGCCCAGATCGAAGCCGGTTGCCAAGGAACGCTTCGGTTCAACATAGCACTTTGTGGCCTGAGAGCACATACGGCTCGCGCTTGGATGGGAGACAACGCCATTCACAAAGCAGCTGAAGTGCTCACAATCCTCGCCTCGTATGTGCCAGATGTTGTAGATGTCGACGGATTGAAATATCGCGAAGGATTGCAATGCATCGGTATCAGCGGTGGAGTTGCTGGCAACGTTGTCCCAGATGAATCTCTCATCTCGATTAATTATCGCTACGCGCCGACCACGTCACCAGCACAAGCGGTTTTACGGATGGAGCAGCTCTTTGCTGGCTATGAGATTGAAGTTGTCGATAATGCCGGCGGGGCACTACCGGGGCTCACCCAAAGTGCAGCAAAAGCTTTCATCGAAGTGTCAGGCAAAAGTGTGCAACCAAAGTTTGGCTGGACTGACGTTGCCCGAATGGCTGAGTTTTCAATTCCTGCAGTGAACTTTGGACCAGGAGATCCCTCCCTTGCCCATGCCCCGAATGAATATGTTGTGATCGAGCACCTTTATGAGTGTGAACGAGTACTCACTTCTTGGTTGACTAGTAGCTGACACGTACTATTCGCAGATGAGTTGGATTCTCTGGTTATTGGGCCTCGTCGTAGTAGGTGTTTTTGCTCTTGTTGCCGTTGGCGCATTCGCTCAAGTGGACGATGAAGAAGTTCTTGATAGTGAAGTTCGATATCAGCCTGGGATGAAATTACCATTGAGTGTATTTGGGTATCGAAAAGACGTCGTTGATCAATTACTTGAAAATGCATATCGCGACTCACTCAATAAGAAACATGACTAACCTCCAACCTTTAAGTCTGGCACTTCGCAATGAAGTGAAGAAGTTTCTGGAACATTACACAAATCCAGGTGATCGATTACTTCTTGCTATCTCAGGCGGATATGACTCAATCGCGCTGTGTCACATTATGCAAAGCCTTCATCAAGAACACGGTGTCACCCTTAGTACGCTTACTGTCGATCATTCTCTGCAGGAACTCTCTTCCGATTGGACAAAAAAGACTATTGCCCGCATTCAAGCAATGGGAGTTGGTGAAGCAGAAAGTGTCCAAGTCAAGGTTGATATCGACTCGCCAGAAGGACTGGAAGCAGCAGCTCGAGCTGCGCGCTATGAAGCACTTCAGACAAGAGCCAATGAAATAGGAGCGCGAGCAATCGTTCTTGCACACACCCTGGATGATCAAGCCGAGACTGTGCTTCTGCGATTGGCGCAAGGCGCGTCGACGAACTCAATCGCCGCCATGCGACAAATTCAGGGAAATCTCTGGCGACCGCTTCTAAATGTGAGACGCTCGACGCTACGAGAATATTTGAGTGACTTTAGCCTTGAAGCGATAGATGATCCACATAACCATGACTCTCGTTTCACGAGAGTTCGAGTCCGAGAAGAGTTAATGCCCCACCTGATTGATGTGCTTGGCAAAGACGTGGTGAAAGCACTTGCCACAACCGCTCGCTTGGCTGCAATAGATGCAGACACACTCGATTTCATTACAGACTCAAGATATGCCGATGTCGTTTTGCAAGGTGAGGTGCAGTGTGAACTGTTGAAACGAGAATTGCCAGCAATTCAACATCGAATTATTCACAGATGGCTAAGTGAGCAAGGAAGTCCTCGATGCAGTAACGAGCATGTGAAAGACGCCCTTCGCTTGGCATCTGAAAGTCAACTGAAAGGTCCCCTTCGGGTACCAGGTATCGAAATCGTAAAAGAGTCAGGCACACTTCGGGCAGTGAGGAGTTAGTATGGATAGCAAAGACGTTGCAAACGACTTGACGAAAGTGTTGCTGACTGAGAAAGAAATTCTTGCCAGACTCGAAGAGTTAGCGCATCAGATTGAAGTCGACTATGAGGGTAAGGACCTGTTACTAGTCGGTGTTCTCAAGGGTGCAACTATTTTGATGTCGGACTTAACTCGTGCGTTAAAGCGACAGGTCGAAGTCGAATGGATGGCGGTTTCCTCATACGGTTCTGGTACCAAATCGTCCGGAGTTGTTCGAATTTTGAAAGACCTTGATGCAGACATAACGAATCGCAATGTTTTAATTATTGAAGACATATTGGATTCGGGTTTAACTCTTTCCTGGTTACAGTCAAACCTTCGATCGCGAAGCGCCGCATCAGTTGAAATCTTGACGCTTCTCAGAAAGCCCGAAGCGGTGAAAGTGGACGTAGAGGCGAAATACATTGGGTTCGATATACCACCGGAATTCGTCGTTGGATACGGGTTGGACTACGCCGAAAAATACCGAAATCTTCGAGATATTGGTGTGCTTTCCCCAGTGGTCTACTCGTAAAGCAAAGGTCTGCCCAAGCAGGTAATCTTTACCTCCTATGACACTCAAACGCTTCTTCAAAGGCCCATTTATTTGGATTGTGGGCATCTTTATCTTTTTCATGATTGGCTCACAGCTTGTCTCGAGTGCTAATGCTCCGACCCGAGTAGATACATGGGAAGCAATTTCAGCGATCAAAACGGGCAAAGTGCAAGAAGCACTCGTCCGCGATCGTGACCAGATTCTCCTCTTGACCCTCACCGATGCAACGGTGATTGAAAGTGACTATCTGCTCGATCAGGGTTTAGGCATAATTGAAACTCTTGATGAAGCGAAAGCAAATGGAAATTTACCCGGTGGCTATAACGTTGAAGTAGCGCGCGATAACCTCTTCTTCACACTACTGATCAACATACTTCCATTCTTGCTATTGATATTCCTCATCTTTTTCTTCATGGGTCAAATGAGTGGTGGCTCACCTGCAATGTCATTTGGTAAATCCAGAGCGAAACCATTGAACAAAGACATTCCCAAAACAACTTTCGCGGATGTTGCAGGTGCTGATGAGGCAGTTGAGGAACTCCAGGAAATCAAAGACTTTTTGGAGAATCCAAAACGCTTCCAAGCAGTTGGAGCAAAAATTCCAAAGGGTGTGCTGCTCTATGGCCCGCCAGGAACAGGTAAGACCCTGCTTGCACGTGCTGTTGCCGGCGAAGCAGGAGTGCCATTCTTTTCAATCTCAGGCTCTGACTTCGTCGAAATGTTTGTTGGTGTTGGTGCAAGTCGAGTTCGAGATTTGTTTGAACAGGCAAAACAAAATGCCCCAGCAATTATTTTCGTGGATGAGATTGATGCTGTTGGACGACAACGAGGTGCGGGTCTTGGTGGTGGCCACGATGAACGTGAACAAACCCTCAATCAGTTGCTCGTTGAAATGGATGGTTTTGAAGTTGCAGGCGGCGTGATTTTGATTGCGGCCACGAACCGGCCAGATATTTTGGATCCGGCACTTTTACGCCCAGGACGATTTGATCGACAGATTGGGGTTAGTGCGCCGGATTTGAATGGTCGAGAGCACATTCTCAAGGTTCATTCAAAGGGAAAGCCTCTTGCAGCGGACGTTGATTTGAATGCGGTTGCGAAGCGGACTCCTGGATTCACTGGTGCTGATCTGGCAAACGTGTTGAATGAAGCGGCCCTTTTAACGGCTCGAACGAATCAACAACTCGTCAGCAATTCGATTCTCGATGAAGCAATTGATCGTGTGATTGCAGGCCCACAAAAACGGACTCGAGTGATGAGCGATCAAGAGAAACTTATTACCGCCTACCATGAAGGTGGGCACGCCCTTGTTGCCGCGGCAATTCCAGGTGGAGATCCTGTACACAAGATTACGATTTTGCCGCGAGGTCGCGCTTTGGGTTACACCATGGTGTTGCCAGATCAAGATAAATATTCAGTCACACGATCACAAATGCTTGGGCAACTCGCTTATATGCTCGGTGGGCGAGCTGCGGAAGAACTCATTTTTCATGATCCAACTACTGGTGCGGCCAATGACATTGAAAAGGCAACGTCACTTGCCAGAGCCATGGTCACTCAGTACGGAATGACAGAAAAACTCGGTGCGGTCAAATATGGTCAGCAAGGTGGAGATGTATTTCTAGGACGCGATATTGGACATCAGCGCGACTATTCTGAAAGTGTAGCCGCGGTGATTGATGATGAAGTGCGAACACTTATTGATATCGCTCATCGAGAGGCATATGAAGCACTTGTTGATAATCGTGACATCCTTGATGGGCTAGTCGTTGAACTCCTCGAACGGGAAACTCTCGCCAAAGAAGACATTGCACGTCTCTTCGAAGGATTGAAATTGCGTCCAGTACAACCTGCGTGGACAGGTTCGGATGAGCGTAAACCAAGTCAAATTCCGCCGGTTCAATTCCCGCCTTCCAATAACGGCACGCACTAGTCAAAATGGAAGTTTTTGGCATTCTTAATGTCACTCCAGATTCCTTTAGCGATGGTGGCCGATTTCTTGACATCGATAAGGCAATAGAACATGCACACAAAATGCGTGCAGACGGCGCAACCGTCATAGATGTTGGTGGCGAATCCACTCGACCCGGTGCAGGGACAATCTCTGCCGATGAAGAAATAGCCCGTGTTCAAGGCATTGTTTCAACATTGCTCAAAGAAGGTTTCAGGATTTCGCTTGATACATCGAAAGCAAAAGTAGCAGAAGTTGGTCTCGAGCTCGGGGTCCATTACATCAACGATGTGACCGGTGGCCAGGCTGATGGGGCAATGTTGCCACTCGTTGCTTCATCAGATGCTGAAGTTATCTTGATGCATTGGCGCGGCCCATCTGATGTTATGGATTCCTTGGCAGTATATGACAACGTTGTTCCTGAAGTCTTAGTTGAATTACAGGCCAGACTCGATGCGGCTCTGACTGCTGGCATATCACCTGATCGAATCGTGCTCGATCCAGGATTAGGCTTTTCAAAGCAAGCCCAACACAACTGGGAAATACTTGCAAAGATTGATGTGTTCGAAGAATTACATCCACGTCTGCTGCTTGGAGCAAGTCGAAAGAGATTCTTATCAGAAGTTTTACTTGAAGATGATGAAGCGCATCGAGATCTTGTGACTGCGGCAATTTCGGGGTTTGCATATATCTGGAACATTTGGGGCGTGAGGGTTCACAATGTTGCCGCATCACAACAAGTGATTCGAGCATATGAGCGGATAGATGAGGCAGGAATATGAAGTCAGATTACATAGAGATCCTTGGAATTCGTGCGAAGGGATTTCATGGTGTCTTTGAAGAAGAACGAAGAAATGGCCAAGACTTTGTCGTCGACGTGAGACTGTACTTGTCTCTGAGCCCTGCGAGCAAACATGACGATGTTTCACAGACTGTGAACTATGCCGAAGTAGCAACACTCATTGAAAATCACATTAAAGGGGAGGCTGTCAATCTCATTGAAGCGTTGGCAGAACGAATAGCTCAAGCCTGCCTGAATTTTGAGCGCGTCGAATCAGTCCAAGTGAAAGTCCATAAACCGCAAGCACCGATAGCAGTCGACTTTGCAGATGTTTCAGTTTGTATCAATCGTAAGAAGTCATGAAACGAGTAAGTCTCAGTTTAGGCGCTAATGTTGGCGATGCCGCTGAAACATTGCGCAATGTTGTGAGTGAACTCTTCGTAGAGGAAAAGATTTTCGATATCCAGGTTTCAGCAATGTATGAAACACTTCCGGTTGGGGGAGTTGAGCAACCAAATTTTTACAATATTGCAATCACTGCCATGAGTGAACTTGAGCCACTAGAACTTTTAGATTATGTGCAAGAAATTGAAGCCCGTTATGGCCGAGAGCGCACCACGCATTGGGGGCCACGCACATTAGATATTGACATTGTTGATATTGATGGCATGACACTTACGACGAGCCGTCTCACCCTTCCGCACCCTGAGGCGACCAAGCGTGCTTTTGTTCTCATCCCGCTTCTAGAGATTGCCCCGAAAATGAATATTGCGGGTAGGTCGCTCAAAGAGTGGTTGAGCGACATTGAATCGAGTGGTGTGACCAAACTTGAGGATGAAATGTGAAGCGCACTTCGCTTCGACTTCTTGTCATGCTCATTCTGAGTTCCTTCGCAGTGAGTTTCATGCTCACCTATTTACTCTATGAGGCGTTGGATTTCACTCTTCCCATCCGCGCAGGAGGGATTTGGGGGTTAGCAATTGGATTCATTTTTTCCTGGAGTCTGTATTTGTCGCTTCGCCACCGTTTCCCGCGAGTCGAGAAGTCGGGGGATCAGGTGAAAGTCCTACGAGCAAAAAATCCCGTTGGGCAACTTATCGCCGCTCGAATTTCTGTTCTCGCCCTTGCGATCACGCGGACCTCTGCATTAGTCGCAGGACTCTATTGCGGCATCGGAGTCTGGGCACTGATTCGAATGCACGTGAGCTACATCCAAAGTGTTGCCCAACTCTCATTTGTTGGATTTGGTTTGGCAATCGGCACTATGGTTGCCGGGATATTGC
>JAURLB010000079.1 GCA_030831445.1 Candidatus Nanopelagicales bacterium
AACCCAGTTATGAGAGTGACGCTATTGGCACTCAATCCAATTTTGAGAAGGAATTTGGCAATCGGGACAAATCCGCGGTTTGCGATTGCCCGAGTTTGTTGATTATCAAGCATCATGCCACGCTGCTGAAAGAAGAAGCCTTGAATCCTCTAAGAGTTCTGGCATGACTTTTGTTTTTGCGATGACTGGCATGAAATTTGAGTCACCTTGCCAACGAGGAACAATGTGCTGATGTAAATGTCCAGCGATTCCGGCACCCGCAATAAACCCCTGGTTCATGCCAATGTTAAAACCTGCAGGTGAAGCAACTTTTCGTAGGACTTTCATGCATGTTTGTGTCAATTGAGCTATTTCGTCGCGTTCTACCTCTTCGGCTTCATCATAGTTACCAAAGTGGCGGTATGGGCACACCATGACGTGTCCAGTGTTGTACGGGTAGAGATTCATGATTACAAATGCAGTAGCACCACGAAAAACAATTAGTCCTTCTTTGTCTTCAAGTTGTGGCGCACGGCAGAAGGGGCAGTCAGTTTCGTGCGGCCCTGTTCCCGCACGGATATATTCGACACGGTGTGGCGCCCAAATATGTTCCCATTCACTCGACATTTCAAAGCCTTTGTTCAACTGCATTCACAATCTCTGTGATTGCAGATTCAATTGCTACACCGTTCTTTTGTTCACCGTTTCGATATCTGAATGAGACTGCGGCATTAGAAATATCTTCGTCACCAGCAATCAACATAAAAGGTACTTTTTGCGTTTGAGCGTTTCTGATTTTTTTCTGCATTCGCTCATCCGACGCATCAACTTCAGCACGTATGCCGCGCTCACGTAATTGCGCAATGATTGCCGCTAGGTATTCATTGTGTGATTCGCCAATCGGTATTCCAATAACTTGCACAGGTGAAAGCCATGCTGGAAATGCTCCGCCGTAATGTTCCACCAAAATACCGAAAAAACGTTCGACCGATCCAAACAAGGCACGATGAATCATGATTGGTCGCTGTCGGCTTCCATCACTGGCCGTGTACTCCAATTCAAAGCGCTGAGGCATTTGAAAATCAAGTTGAATCGTAGACATCTGCCACGTTCTACCAAGCGCATCTTTTACTTGGACCGAAATTTTCGGTCCGTAGAAGGCAGCCCCACCTGGATCTGGCACGAGGTCTAACCCACTTTCTTCGGCCGCCAATTTAAGTGCTTGCGTGGCTTTGTCCCACTCTTCATCGGTTCCCACGTACTTTTCATCGTTACGTGAGCTGAGTTCAAGATAGAAATCATTCAATCCATAGTCACGAAGTAGATTCAACACAAAACTCAATAAATTCTTGAGTTCGCCAGCCATCTGTTCCTGGGTGCAGTAAATGTGTGCATCATCTTGTGTCATGCCCCGAACTCGCGTTAGTCCATGAATAACCCCACTCTTTTCATATCGATACACGCTACCGAATTCAAAGAGGCGAAGTGGCAGTTCTCTGTAGGAGCGACTTCGAGAGCGAAATATCAAATTATG
This sequence comes from Candidatus Nanopelagicales bacterium, assembly GCA_030831445.1. Classification (GTDB taxonomy): domain Bacteria; phylum Actinomycetota; class Actinomycetes; order S36-B12; family UBA5976; genus JAFMIT01. The sequence continues at coordinate 1,514 of JAURLB010000079.1, forward strand.
AAAAGGACAGTTCATGGGCTTGAGGTAATAATCCTGACCCGGTTTTCGAATATTTCCATCGCTGTCAAGTTCAGGATCCATGTGCATCGCAGGGAACATGCCATCCTTGTAAAAATCTAAATGCCCTGAGATCTCAAACAATTGAGCCTTTGTGATATGTGGGGTATAAACGAACTCGTAATCGCTGGCTTCATGTCGGGTTCTCGAATAGTCCTCCATAGTCCGACGCATCACACCACCCTTGGGATGAAATACTGCAAGCCCACTACCAATTTCGTCGGGGAACGAGAAAAGATCAAGTTCTACTCCGAGCTTCCTGTGATCTCGGCGTTCAGCTTCAATCAAGAAATTGAGGTAGTCCTGTAAGTCTTGCTTACTTGGCCACGCAGTGCCATAGATGCGCTGCAATTGTGCATTTTTCTCATTGCCTCGCCAATAAGCAGCAGCACTTCTCATCAATTTGAACGACTGATGCGGAATGTATCTGGTATCAGGGATATGCGGACCACGACATAAATCCCCCCACATTTTTTCACCAGTGCGCAGATGGAGGTTGTCATAAATAGAAAGTTCCGCGCCGCCTGTTTCCATGACGTCTTCGCTCGCGCTTGTCTTGTCTTGAATCAATTCCAGTTTGAAGGGCTCTGATTCCAATTCCGAAAGTGCATCTGCTTCACTCACCACTCTGCGAACAAATCGTTGACCAGTTTTGATGATTTCTGTCATTTTCTTTTCGATATTTTTTAAATCGTCTGGCGTAAATGGTGCAAGCGTCAAAAAATCATAGTAATAGCCATTTGTGATTGGTGGCCCGATACCCAATTTGGTCTGAGGATAAAGTTCCTGGACAGCTTGCGCCGTAATGTGTGCGAGTGAATGTCGGAGTATTGAGAGTCCTTCGGCAGAGTCCAGAGCAACGAACTCAACCACATCGCCATCTTTGAGCTCGTAAGATAAATCGCGAGTTTCGCCATTGACGCGAGCCGCCACCACGCTGCGATCTTTTTCGTCTAAAAGGCTCGCGATTGGTCCTGACGCAACGGTCAGCGAACCGCCATTGAGCGATATTTGCAATTCAGACACTGATGCTCACTTACGTGCACGAAGGGAAGACATATTCTACTCGCCCAACAAGTGGAGATTAGTTGTTCGCGTCTTTTCCTTCTGCTCTCTGTTCCTTCTTGAGCACACGACTTCGAGCTCGCTCCATAGCCCAATTGAATACGCGACGTAAAGGCTCAGCCAATCGGTGGGCCCAGGCAAATTCAGTTGAAAGTATCACAAGCCCTAGGAAAATTGCTGCCCAGCCAGGGCCTGGCAAAACAAGCATAGCAACTCCCGCTAGTAGCACGGCAGTTCCGATAATCAGAATAGTTGCTCGCCAAACAACGTGGGTAACAGGTCTTCGCCTCGCCCATGCTTGCAATCTGAGATGGGGTGGCAGTGCCGCCTCAACGGCACTTTCAAATGATTCAACAATTACTTCCGCAACATCTTCAATTTTTTCTTCGACCTGTTCAAGGCGCGATTCTTCATGCTGTTTGCTCTTTGAGTCTTCAGGGTTGTTCACTGAAAACCTCCTATCGCATAGTCGCGGTAGTCAATGAGTAAAGCGCTTGTTACAACTCCCGGAGCTGAATAATGCCATGAATCTACACACTCCACAGGCTGAATATCCCGAATAGCGGACGTGATAAAAACTTCGTCAGCACTCTGTACTGCCTCAAGGGTGAGATCAATCTCCCCTATTGCATACGAGCGAGAAAACTCGGTCAAAATAATATTGCGAGTCACCCCAAGCAAACAACCACTTGCGCTAGGCGAGGTGAAGATCTGGCCATCGCTAACAATGAAAATATTTGCGAGCGCAGTCTCAGTGATGAAACCGCTCGCATCAAACAAGATGGCATCGTCAAAACCCTTCGATTGAGCTTGCTTGAGTGCAAACGCATTTTCAATATACGACAGAGTTTTCATAGATTTACTCAAGCGTTGTGGGAACTGAGTCACGTCACTGAGTGTTAGACGTGCCGGCTTTTGCCATAGTTCGATTGGCTGCCAGGTAATGACAAGCGTCCATTCGGTTATGCCCACTTCGCCTTGAGTCAGCGAAATTCGTAATCTGCCGAAGCCTTCTGGTTGGTTTGCTTGTAGTACTTTTTTTGCGGCCTCATTAATTGCATTCGCACCTGGAAACTCGAGATGAAGCGTACGAGCCGATTTCTCCATTCGCTGAAGATGAAAGTCGAGAAACTGAATCTGCGTTTGTCGAGTTTTCATTGTTTCAAAGATTCCATGGCCGAGCGTGAAACCACTGTCAAAAGCGGAGACAGTTGGGTTCTGGGTTAATCCCCCACCGCGAGCGTCTTCCACCCAACCCCAGTTCATGCCGGTTCACTCATCACATGTAACAACGTTTGCGCCTTCAGTTCAGTCTCTTCCCATTCTGCTTCGGCATCACTGCCCCAGGTGATACCTGCACCAGAACCATAGTAGAGATAGTCGCCCTGTTTCCAGAATGTTCTGATGGCAACTTTCAATATTGCTTGATTTTCGTCTGCATCGACAATCCCAAATGCGCCGCAATAGATATTTCGATCTGGCTCGAATCGTTGTATGAATTTCAAAGCACTTGACTTTGGCGCTCCGGTGACAGACCCAGGCGGGAATGTTGCAGCAAAAATCTCACCCCAACTTGCATTTGGTTGCAGTGTGCCAACAACTTCTGAAACCAGTTGAGATGCATACGGCAATTCCTGGCGGACTAAGAGCGCTGGAACTTTGATGGAGTCTTCGAGACAAATACGGGAGAGGTCATTTCTCATCAGATCAACAATCATAATGTTTTCAGAAATGTCTTTGTTGAGAAATGCTTCGCCGGACTTCGCGGTTCCTTTGATTGGACTCGTGGAGAGTGTCGTTCCGGTTCTTTGCAGAAATATCTCAGGTGAGAATGAAAGAATTTCCACCTCATCAACGCCAAAAAGGTTCGATAGTTCTGAATCAAGCCTCAGGTAGAAAAGGTTTTGGGCAAAGAGCGAGTTTTGGAGTTTTCGATACACCGAAAATAAGTCACTCTGCATTGGCAATGGTGCGCGAAGTTGTCGGCAGACATTCACTTGGTAGATCTCGCCCGCAGCAATCCATTCTCGCGCCTCGTTCACCACATCGATGTAATCGGCTTTCGTTTGCAGACTCTCCCATACGAGATTTCCTGACCAACCTTTTGGTTCCTCTTCAGCGATGGAATGCCAGTTTTCAAACTGAAAAGCAATGATTGGTGTGTTGAAGTAGGCAATGACAATCCAGGTTCCCGATTCATCTATCTCGGCGAGATCTCGGGTGTGCCTGACGAAGGTCGAACTCGCCTTCTGTCCAGATGCCACAAGATTTCCTGTCATCTACCAAGCGTAATTCCCGCCCCCACTTGGGAAGAATTGTGCTTATCGGGTAATCTCCCGCCGTAATTGCGGATGTAGCGCAGCTGGTAGCGCGTCACCTTGCCAAGGTGAATGTCGCGGGTTCGAGTCCCGTCATCCGCTCGTAAGAGCACGGTGGAGTGGCCGAGAGGCGAGGCAACGGACTGCAAATCCGTGTACACGGGTTCAAATCCCGTCTCCACCTCACTCGGTCGATTGGCGCAGTTGGTTAGCGCGCTTCCTTGACATGGAAGAGGTCACAGGTTCGAGTCCTGTATCGACCACGATTCTTGGCCAACTTGGGCTAGTGCAACAATCCTTGAGAGTGCGCGACGGTACTTTTTTCGATACCCACCTTTCAGAAGTTCATCTCCAAAAAGTTCATTGAGATTACTTCCAGAATATGCAATTGGCACTGACAGGTCATACAAGCGATCAATGAACACTACCCACCGCAGCGCGACATCTTGATTCGTGATGGTCTCGACGTGTTTGAATCCCAACCCCTGACAATCCGCCAACAGAAATCGATATCGCGATGGATGAAGTGCCGAAAGATGCTGAGAGACATCAGCGAAAACAACTGTTTCGAAATTGTACTGTTGCGAAACTCTCTCGAGCGTGAGATCTGTAACCGGGCTTGGAAAATGTTCGAGATCTCGGTGACGGTAATCTTCGCCATCAATTCTTAGTGTGTCGAAATGCTCTGCTAGCCCTTGAATTTCACGTTGAAAATTTTCAGCAGCAAATCTCTCTTCACCGAGTCGATCTGGAAGCGTATTACTTGTTGCTGCGAGAAATGCGCCCTTCTCCACGAGCCTCATCAGCAATGTGGACATGAGCACTGTGTCGCCAGGATCATCTAGTTCAAATTCATCAATGCAAATCAGGTTAAATCTGGAGAGAACTTCAACTGCGTTATGAAATCCAAGAAGTCCGACCAAGTTCGTGTACTCCACAAATGTCCCATACAGCTTCGACACCGTAACTTCGTGCCATAGAGCCGCAAGCAAGTGAGTCTTGCCCACCCCAAATCCGCCATCGAGGTATCTACCTCGCTTCCCTTGTGGCCTTTTTCGAATAAGCGATGCTCTGGAACCTCGGCCAATGACGTATGCGAACTCACGCATTTCATTGAGGGACACAGATTGCGAGGGATGCATTTGATCTGGAAGATAGTTGTTAAACCGCACTTCAGAGAACTGCACTGGCGGCGCAAATCCACCGATGAGTTCATCGATGCTCGGCTCAGGAAACCGTTGCAAAATTGAAAGTTCGCTCTTCACAAGGCGCAACCTTAGACACTCTGCCATTATTTGCAGGTGCCAAACCCACTATTTGTCGATGCACTACGTTTTCCGGCACGCGGCATCAGACTTGTCATGATTCAATCATTCGACGGTAGTTGGATTGACGATACTGGTTCATCAAGGAGTCTGAGTTCACCCTT
>JAURLB010000080.1 GCA_030831445.1 Candidatus Nanopelagicales bacterium
AAGGCTGGCAGCAGTCTCAATGTGTGCTCCTTACAGATTCTCGCCATATCGTAAATCTCTGAAGCATCCGAACAGGAAATTCGACACACAGAAAGTGATTGAGCCTGATACCGCAAGTGCGCACCTGGAGGGACTCGAACCCCCAACCTAACGGGTAGAAGCCGTTCGCTCTATCCATTGAGCTACAGGCGCAGGGGTGAATTGTCTCAGGGGGAGTGTCATTTTCCACAATCTGGGTGACGAGTACTTATCCCCAGACTAAGAATTGAACCTGAAAAGACCCGTCGGTGTTTCAGACTTTCCCAAAAGGAGAATGAATGACTGATATCAATATTGCAACAACTGCAACCGTCGTAAACGACCCCAGTGTTATCGACACAAAATCTGGAGTGCCATTTGTGACATTCAGGGTGGTCGTGAACCATCGCCGCTTCGATCGAATCAACCAACTGTGGGTGGATGGTGACTCAACATTTTTTGCTGTGTCATGTTGGCGAAATTTGGCCTTGAATGTAGTTCAAAGTGTGAGAAAAGGAGATCCAGTTGTAATTCAAGGGAAACTGAGAGTTCGAGATTGGAGAACTGAGGATAAGAGCGGCACATCTGTCGAGATTGAGGCTAGTCACATTGGACTAGATCTCAATCGGGGAACTGCAGAATTTCGTCGAAGTCTGAGAGTTGACGAAGAAGAGAATGTAGGCCAGGACGAGGATGATGCAATAACCCTTGATAGAAAAGCAGCAAAAAAATAGAGGCAAGTAGGCTTCGGGTATGGCTGAATTTATTTATACCCTCCGAAAAGCCCGCAAAGCGATTGGTGACAAAGTCATTCTTGACGATGTCACTCTCGCTTTTTTGCCTGGAGCAAAAATCGGTGTTGTCGGACCAAACGGTGCCGGTAAGTCAACCTTGCTCAAAATCATGGCAGGTATCGAGAAAGTATCAAATGGTGATGCTGACCTATCTCCGGGCTTCACTGTTGGCATGCTTGCGCAAGAGCCACACCTTGACGAATCAAAAACTGTCCTTGGCAATGTCGAAGAAGGTGTTGCTGAAACGAAAGCGATGCTTGATCGCTTTAACGAAATTTCAATAGAGATGTCTAATCCCGATGCGGATTACGACTCACTTTTGGCAGAGATGGGAAAATTGCAAGAAGCAATTGACCATAAGAACGCCTGGGACTTAGATGCCCAACTTGAAATGGCAATGGATGCACTTCGATGTCCACCTGCGGATTCAAATATCAGTGTGCTCTCAGGAGGTGAAAAACGTCGAGTTGCATTATGTAAATTGCTGTTGCAACAACCTGATTTGCTGTTACTTGACGAACCGACAAACCACCTTGATGCTGAAAGCGTTCAATGGTTAGAGCAACACTTGGAGAAATACCCCGGAACAATTGTGGCAATTACCCACGATCGATATTTCTTGGACAATGTTGCCCAATGGATCTTGGAACTTGATCGAGGACGGTGTTATCCATATGAAGGAAACTATTCCACCTATCTAGAAATGAAAGCCGCCAGATTAAAAGTTGAGGGCCAAAAGGATGCAAAGCTCAAGCGCCGTTTAGAAGATGAACTGACTTGGGTTCGTTCGAGTGCCAAGGCTCGCCAAACGAAAAGTCGCGCCCGCCTAGAGCGTTATGAAGAAATGGCAGCTGAGGCTGACAAAACAAAGAAACTTGAGTTTGAAGAAATTCAAATACCGCCAGGTCCCCGCTTAGGTGCCGTAGTAGTAGAGGTCAATAACCTCACGAAAGGTTTTGATGACCGAATCTTGATTGATAACCTGTCATTCACCTTGCCACGAAATGGCATTGTTGGTGTGATTGGTCCGAACGGTGTTGGTAAAACGACGCTCTTTCGGATGTTGGTCACTGCAGCCGGTGATGCATCCGATTCTGAGGTGCCAGATAGTGGCACTATCAAGGTCGGCGAGACTGTAAAGCTTTCCTATGTCGATCAGTCGCGAGGTGGACTTGAAGACAAGAAAACCGTTTGGGAAATAGTTAGTGATGGTCTTGATTGGCTCAAAGTCGGACACGTTGAAATGCCGTCGCGAGCATATGTAGGAGCGTTCGGATTCAAAGGTGCCGACCAGCAAAAGCCAACTGGTGTGTTATCGGGTGGTGAACGAAATCGATTGAATCTTGCCCTCACTCTCAAGCAGGGAGGCAATCTCTTACTCCTCGATGAGCCAACCAATGATCTCGACGTTGAAACGCTCAGTTCACTCGAAAATGCTCTATTGGAATTTCCAGGGTGCGCAGTCATCACTTCCCACGACCGTTGGTTTTTAGATCGCATCGCTACCCACATCTTGGCCTATGAAGGCGATAGTCAGTGGTTTTGGTTTGAAGGAAACTTTGAAAGTTATGAAAAGAACAAGGTTGAACGACTTGGAGTCGAAGCAGCACGTCCGCATCGCGCAACCTATCGAAAGTTAACTCGAGACTGACAATGCAGGTCAGAATTCAACTTCGCTGGAGTGATTTTGATGCACTTCGACATCTCAACAATGTTTCGTATGTGGAGTTCATGCAGGATGCTCGTTTTGCCCTGCTTGAGAGTCTGAAATTAGGGGCGGAACATTTGGTCGAAGTAGGGCACGTGGTTGCCCATAATGAGATTGACTATCTCAAACCTGTTGGAATGAATACCCGCGAACTTATCGTGGATGTAAAGGTTGTGGAAGTAGGGGGAGCCTCCTACAAACTCGCTTACACATTTCTTGACGATTCTGGCATTCAGTACGCCAAAGCCCTCACAGTTATGGTGCAGGTTGAAACTGAAACTGGTGCGGTGCTGAGGATTTCGGACGACTTGAGAGCACTTCTACTAGAAGCCCGATAGCCTTCTTTTGCGAAGCGTCGCAATACTCTTCACAATTCGCCC
>JAURLB010000081.1 GCA_030831445.1 Candidatus Nanopelagicales bacterium
AAACATGGATTCGGTGAAGAAGCGCTCGGCTGGGGCAAGAAAGGTCGTCAACAACTTAGGTTCGCCGCGCTTGCATCCCACTGGGATCTAAGGGGCAAGTCGGTTCTCGACCTCGGAGCTGGATTCGGCGACTTCTACGCATTTTCAAAGCACTTGCAGCTCCGAGAGTACGTAGGTATTGACTTAACGCCCGGGCTCGTAGCCACCGGCAACGAGAAGTACGGAAATGAGCAAGGATTCACATTAAAGCTTGGGTCAGCAACCGACGAAAGCCTCTTCTACGAGTGCGACGTAACAGTTATCAGCGGGCTATTCAATTTTCGCCTCAACAGCGGAAGAAATAGCGAATTTATTAGCACGGTACTGGGATTGGCCTTCAAGTATTCCCGCCTCGGAGTTGCCTGTAATTTCGTGACCGACCATGTTGATTTCAAGGACCCCCTATTGCACTATCAGTCGCCTTCCGGAGCTCTTGACATCGCATACCGTTTCACACGAAATGTGACGCTTAAGCAGGACTATATGCCTTTTGAGTACTCCGTTTTTCTTGATCGCCGTGATCAGTTTGCACCCGAGTCAGCAGTATTCTTACACCAGAATTGGAACAAGTAGATGACATCGCGTGTGTTCATTGTCGGTGGCGGGGTCAATCAACTCGAATTGGTTCGACGTGCGAAACAACGGGGTTGTTGGGTCGCAGTGTCGGACATCAATGACAATCCCCCCTGTAGAGCAGAAGCTGACGAGTTCTACCAAATTGACACCACCGACAAGGCCGAAACCTATCGCATTGCGCGGTCGGCGCATATAAATGCCGTCGTTACGGATCAGTCTGATGTCGCAGTCCCGACAACTGCGTACATTGCCGAACAATTGGGCTTACCTGGAATCGGATTCGAGACTTCTCTACGGTTCACCAATAAACATCTCATGCGCCGAACGGTTGCTTTGTCGCGCCCTGACTTGCTCCCAATTTCCCGTCTCTTCGAAAGCGAACTTGAATTGCTTGACCATTTGGGTTCACCAAGCATCAATCACCAGCAACTAATCATCAAGCCAATGAATTCTCAGGGCAGCAAAGGGGTTGCACGTCTGGACTCGAAAAGCTTTCGGGAATCTGCCTCAATTGCCTTTCGCGAGTCTCGAGGTCATGGTGTGTTGCTCGAAGAATTTGTTGAAGGTGACGAGTTCTCAGTTGAAACATTTGTGGTCGACGGCACTGTGCACAATCTTGCAGTTACACGAAAGTTTCACTTTCCCCAAAATGACTGCATCGACTACCGAAACACATATTTGGGAGACATTCCACTTGATATCGAGAACAGTCTCTATTCAGCGAATGCCGCCGTAGTAGCTCTCCTTGGATTGAAGACCGGTAGCACACATGGCGAATACAAGGTTTTTGGAGATCGCATAGTTCTCATGGAGATCGCTGCTCGCGGGGGGGGCGGAAACATTTCGGGAAAAATCATTCCGTTCCTGACTGAATTCTCGCCAACCGAGGCGCTACTTGACTTTGCTTTAGGTTCGCGACCTACAGTGAGCGCAAGTAGTTACCGAAGCAAATACGCAGTTCTCCGATTCTTCGACTTCCCTCCCGGAAAAGTTGAGAAGGTTTCTTATGCGCACGTACCCACTGACAAATTGCTGCACTTCGAACTTAATCTCAAGCCAAGAGACATGGTGCGTGCGGTTCGCAGCAGTCGTGATCGCATTGGCTACTTCATTGTTGGAGCTACCAGTCGAGAGCAGGTTCTATTAGCCGAAAAGTCGGTTCTAGAAGCGGTGTCAATCAAATTCTCTAGGGATGAACACATAGATGAATGACGGATTGACGGAGCGACCAGAGATTAGACGAGTTGTTGTTGACTCTTTGCTGGACCCAATGCCCAGCAAACATCCCCACTGTGTTACCGCTGGAGACTTCGTGTTTGTCTCTGGCCTTGTATCAGAACGAAGGGCTGACGGTAGCCGTATCGGTGTCAACGACGGGCAAACTGGCATTGTTCACGACCTTCGTGCGCAATTGCACTCAATCTTCCAGCAGCTTGATGTGATTCTTCAAACTGCCGGTTCAAACAAGACACTCGTTGTCGATGTACAAGTATTTCTACTTGGAATGTCAGAAAACTTTGCTGTAATGAATGAGGTCTACGGCACGTACTTTGGGGGCACGGTGCCCGCACGAACGACGGTTGAGGTTGTGTGCTTTCCTTCGGATGTTTTGATTGAGCTCAAGGTTGTGGCAACAGTTGGGAACACTTCGAATGACTAGAAGTAATAGTTTTCACTACGCCCACGTCGACCAGGATCTCCTCGTAACTTCACTCAGACCCGAAGGTCGAATCTTTGTCTCTGAGGATCCAGAAAGCACGTCAGAAGACCGTGCCACAATAATTGCTCTAACTACACTTGCTATGGCTCAACGGCTTGGAATCAACACGCCATCCAATTGTGTCCCTAATGCACTCCCGTACTCCCCCCACTCCGACACTTTGGTGTTCAATGCCCCGATTCTCAGCAGTCTTCTCAATCGCAAAATTTTCTTCCTGAGGGGCTGGAAACAATTCCAAAGCTGCATTAAGGGTTTCAACGCTTTGGGTTTGATGGCAGAACACGTAGTTGACTGGTTGCAGAGGTTTGGTGCACTCACAAAGTCAGAACGCGAGATCGTCATCAACGCGTTTCTCGAAGCCCATAATTTGGTGGTCTCATTTGAACAATCCGCCGATGCGATTAGCGATATAGATCTCGCCATCTGGCATTGCTTCAGTCGGAAAACCATTGTCTGCTCCACCTCCTCGAATATGGGCGTTTCGCTACACGAGATTCTTCGACTCATGCAAACTCGCACTCAGACTTCCGAACTTGGAACATACACGATTCTCCAACCAACCGAAGGAAGTCTTGTGATCTGGTGTCCAGACGAAAGAGCCGACTTCATGAACCCGGAAAAGACTCGATTGTTGAGGAGCCTTGAGAATGAACTTCCTAAGTTGACACGACTCAGGACATATATCAATCGCCAACAGCGAGATCCGGGCGCACTTGCGGATGCGCTTGCAGCTGGTGGATATTTCTTCCCCACAAATCCCCAATCGGCGAAAGAACTTCAAAACCTATTGTTCGGTGCGCTGGTACATGACGACGGGGACACAGCTGGAGCTGTCGCTAGAGCTCTCGCAGATCAGAAAGCTCTGGACACGCTGCTCAGTTTGGGATGCAAGATTGACTTCGAACAATCAACGATTGCAGTTCAGCGAGGGGTCGAAGGTGGTATTCATGGACTAATGCTTCCGTATTGGATAATGCTGGAAGAAATTTGTTCATTCGGACCAATCAGAGAACTTGAGACTTGGAACCAGGCATCAATTGGAGCCGCACTCGCTGCAGCCGTTCTGGCAGAAAAAATTGTTCGAAAACCTAGTTCGTTGAATCTAACTATTCAGCACCGATTTTCGAATGCATTTCCGAACATCACTCGCGAGATGCTGGGAAAGCAGCAAGAGACATCGGTTCGCAAGATCGTTGGGGTCTTTGACATCGCAAACATACAGTCCCTCGCTCAACTTTTGGGTGTTACAACCGAGCGTCATACGGCAGGGCGTTCGACACCGTTTGTTGGCCTTGGCTCATCATCGTATTCAAATGGCAATAGATGCTTCGAAATTCTTGACAACTCCGCGCAATCCGGCGGCCCCTTTGCTGGACGAAACAGCTTTCATCCTGCAACTCAAACATTAAACCCAGTGGCTCAGGCTTTGATTCTCGGAGAGGACCTTGCAAGAGTCGCCAGCAAAAATAAGTTGGAAAATCAGAAATTAGACGGTGAACTCGCTAGAACTTTGAAAAAGTCGGAGCCAGCTGGCGCCGCTGCTTTAGCCGGAGTCCTTCTGAAGCTTCTGGATTCTGGCGAGCTAACGGTGTTTGAGATTGCGCTTTACATGCGTCATATGGGGTTTAATTCTAAGAGATTCCTAGCACTACATACCTCTAACCTCAATGGAGACTCTGAGGAAACGTATTTCCAGAACTCATCCGAGGAAGGCACTTTCATGGGCCAACTTGCCAAAGACCTACTGACACTTCTTGATTGGCCGATCGGCTCGCTAGTTGAACATGCTGGCCGCCAAGTGGCTGCTCGCAAACAATCTCCACGAAGCGAGGTTGCACTAATGATTTATCTGACAGGGGACAACTGTAATCAGCCGACAATCGATTTTCTCAACGAACTCTATTTGGATATTAATACGGCAATTGATTCATGAAACATCACACCCCCATTTTCTTCGACTCTTGCACCCATCCAACTTTGAACGGTTTATGGACAAATGGACGAACTGGAATTACATTTCAAAATCTCGCATCAATCAGGCGAGACCTTCCGGGCTATAGCGCCCTCGCGATTGGACTTCCTGGAGTTGGTGAGTATTCGCACAGAGAATTTAAGCGTGAGTGTGACGCTTGGGGATTCGAGGGTATCGCTGCGGTTACCACAATAGAACCCACAAAAGTTGAGCGTGAATTTGATGAAATAATCAAACTCGGTTTTCGCGGCGTCAAGGTACACCCGCGGCTACTGGATAAAAACTCAGACCTCGACTACCTAGGCAGGATCTTTAAACTGTGCGATCAGCGCAGTCTTGTTTGTCTACTTTGTACCTACGAAGCCGACAGACCTGGAAAGTTACCGTCAACCGACCCTTTTTACCAACTGTGTGACGCTCTCAACGAAGTCTCAAACGTTCGCCTGATAATGATGCACGGTGGAGGGTCACGACTTATGCAATTCGCAAGTCTCGCCCGGCACTCCGAGAATCTTCTGGTTGATCTTTCTTTTACGCTTGTCGATGCCATGCCCAACATTCCTGACACATCAGTCCGGCAACTAATGCTTAAACTCGACCAGCGAATATGCATTGGAACGGACTCTCCCGAGTTCAGAGTTGATCAAGTTGTCCGCAGGGTCGAGGAAATCGCTGGAATCCTTGAACCTACGAAGCTGGCAAATATTTTTGCGAACAATCTTCTTCGTTTCTTTCCGAACCGTGCTTCGTCATGAATGGTCTTCGAATTCCGTTTAACAAGCCATTTATCGCACCACTCGAACTTGAGTCGTTCATGAAGGCAGTTGCGAGTGACCACATATCTGGTGCTGGCAAATGTACGGATCGCGTCGAAGATCTAATCTGCTCTACCACCGGCGCCAGGCGCACCCTGCTCACAACATCCTGTACCCACGCGTTAGAGTTGTCGGCGCTATTGTGCAATCTTGCGCCTGACGACGAAGTAATTGTTCCATCGTACACCTTTGTATCAACTGCGAGCGCATTTGCCCTATTTGGTGCCAAGCCAGTCTTCGTTGATTCACGACAAGACACCCTGAATATTGATGCTTCACTTATCGAGGCGGCGATTACACCACGAACCCGCGCCATCTGCGTGGTGCACTACGGCGGTGTCGCTTGCGAGATGGAACAGATTCTTGCCATTGCGCGTGCCCACAATTTGATAGTGATCGAAGACAACGCCCACGGGCTGTGCGCCAAATACAGCGGCAAAAATCTTGGGACGTTTGGCTCTCTAGCGACACAAAGTTTTCACGAAACAAAGAACATTACATGTGGTGAAGGTGGAGCTTTATTAATTAACGATGAATCGTTGATTGAACGCGCGGAAATACTTCGCGACAAAGGAACAAATCGAAGCAATTTTCTGCGTGGGCAAGTTGATAAATACACCTGGGTAGATATCGGGTCGAGCTGGGTGATGAGTGATCTGCTCGCTGCAATTCTCTGGGGCCAGTTACAGCGCGCGGATGAAATCAATGCTCGTCGTATTGATATTTGGAACTGCTACGACATCGAATTGCGTGAGTGGGCCGACCGACACGGGGTCATGCGACCATTTGTTCCCGAAGGTTGCGAACACGTCGGACATGTTTATCACCTGCGCTTTCGCGAAGCCGAACAACGAAAAAGATTTATCGCCCACATGAAAGAGAAGGAAATTTCATGCGTGTTTCACTATCAGCCGCTTCATGCATCACCAGTTGGACAACGATTTGGTGGTTTCATTGGTCAATGCCCTGTCGCAGAACATGCCGGTGATTGTTTGGTTCGGCTTCCTCTTTACAACACTCTCACCGAATCAGATCAGACTCGCGTGATTGAAGCAACTACAAATTGTACCCCTTAATGATGAGGACTAATTTCAGCCCTCAAAATTGGCTAGCGGAGATTTGTTCTCATAAGGGTTGCAGTCTTGATTGAAACGCAGAGAAAAATAGGGATTTATTTG
>JAURLB010000082.1 GCA_030831445.1 Candidatus Nanopelagicales bacterium
AATCTGTCCACCATCTGTTGCAACACTGACTCTGCAGTTGCGTTCTTGGGAATTTCATAAGTTGCTGGAAAAAGAAATCCTTCAACATTCCCATTTGCAATTTCAGGCAAGTTGAGCCCAGTTGGGTCTTCTAAAACAGTTTCAAACTCAAGGATGTCAATTCCAGTTACTTTTGATGCTCGTTTGATGATTTCCGTTGCACGTAATCCTTCTGGGATTGTGAGTTTCAAAACCGCTCTACTCGCAGGATCAAGCAGGAGTTCAAGTGCAGATCGAGCGCTCATTTCTGCTCGCAAGTTGTACTGCCCTGGCGCAACGGATAACGCACGATTGTCCGAATTAACAACCGCTATCCACGCCTCGAGTCCTGCAATAACTCCATTGTCCAAAAGATTCAATCCAATTTCTCGCAACGTGTCACCTTGCTGAATTTCAACGAGTACCTCACCAGATCCATTACCATCAAAATCTGGTGGTGGCTGCAATGACTGGGCAAGCGAGACTGCAAGAACTAGCGTTAAAGCAAAAATTGGTGCAAGGATTAACCACGGGCGGGATCGTTTGGGTTCTGGCGCTTTCATCGAGAAACCGAAATTACTCACCTTCCACCACCCTTCGTTCACGCTCAAGGGCGTCTTCAAGCAAGACCACCGCAGCCATGGCGTCAATTTTAGATCTCATATCCGCACTTGAGTGTTCAAGAGTTCGAAGTCGAGATTCGGCAATTTTGGTGGTCATCCGCTCATCCACATATTCGTATGGTGTGTCTATCCCCTCAAATACGGCGTTTACGCGAGCCTGAATGTCCAGGGCCGCGATTCCAGCGACACCTTGCAGGTCAATTGGCAACCCTACATAAAACATAACGGGTTGATACTCTTCAATGAGGAGCGGGATTTCTGCAGATAATTTTTCGCTTAGTACAACCGCGTGAGGAAAGACGATTGTCCCAGAGGCATCGCTACGAGCGATACCAGTTCGAACTTTCCCTACATCAAGTCCAAATCTGATTCCGCTCTGTTTCATATTAGTCCAGAATTGATTTCATCAGTGACAGAAGTGCATTAATCTCAAGCGCAACTGGCAAGGACGTTTGAGCGAAATCACTATTGCCGCCGCCCTTACCCTGATGCGTTTGATTGATTTGAGCAATCACCACGTTTGCATCAACCCCAGAGTTCTTTGCATCTTTATTGACATGGATAACAAGATTCATGTTTTGTCCAGCACTTGAACTGAGCAGTGTGACTGTTGCCGTCGTAGTCGCAAGGGCGTTGGCGAGGGATCGAAGCTGAGAGAAATTCAAGTCACTTTGAACCTGGGCTAGGCGCAGTGTCACGCCGGAGGTAAGGCTATGAGTTGCTGCGACTTTTTTGAATTCAGCAATAAGCTTTTGAAGACGGAAATCTTCAAGTTCTTTTTCAACCTCTTTGAGGCGTGCAAGTGTGCTTTCCAACTTTGCGACAACCTCTTCTGGGTTTGATTTCAAAGTTTGCAGAATATTTCCTAGCAAAATATGTTCGGTTGCCAGATATGTGTATGCATCATTTCCAACTAATGCTTCAACTCGGCGAATTCCACTACCTATAGAGCCTTCGGAAAGAAATTTAATGACGCCTAGATTTCCTGTGCTCGGCGTGTGCGTACCACCACAGAGTTCCTTAGCCCACTCTCCTACCGAAATCACTCTGACGCTATCGCCATATTTCTCACCGAAGAGTGCCATTGCGCCAAGGTTTCGAGCTTCATCTTGTGTCATGTAATCCGCTCTTACAGCCAAGTCTTCAATCAGCACTGAATTCACTCTCGCTTCAACCTCATTCAACGTCGTCTGACCGACTGCTTTAGGTGAAGGAAAATCAAATCTCAATCGCCCAGGAGAATTTTCGCTTCCCATCTGCGTTGCGCCCTCACCCAGAATCTCACGAAACGCCTTGTGAATCATGTGCGTCGCAGTGTGAGCGCGACTGATTGCCAATCGTCTCTCAAGGTCAATACTCGCAAAAACAGCTTCGCCGGAAGTTGCTTCGCCTTCCGTTATTTGCGCTCGATGCACGATGACACCTGCTACAGGACTTTGCACATCAAAAATCTCTGCACGTGCGCCATTGTCAAAGGTAACTTGCCCGTGGTCACCTAATTGGCCGCCGCCCTCTGCGTAAAATGGCGATACGTTCATGATAAGTTCAACAAAATCACCTGCTTGCGCCTGCTGAATTTCTAAGCCGTCTTTAAAGAGTCCAGTAATTTTTGCTTCGCTCTGTGTAGTGTCATATCCAACAAACTCTGTTTTACCGTGCTTATCCATGACGTCTTTGTAGGCAGTCGGCGAAGCAAGGCCCATTTTTCGAGCTCGAGCATCCGCCTTTGCACGCTCTCGCTGTTGTGTCATGAGTTCACGAAATCGCGGTTCATCAACACTGATTCCAGCTTCACGCGCCATTTCAATCGTTAGGTCAATCGGGAATCCGTAGGTATCGTGCAATTGAAATGCGACGTCACCATTCAGATTGGATTGTTTACTTTTCTTAACTTCGGCAATTGCCGTATCAAAAATCATTGTTCCAGACGAGAGTGTCTGAATAAATGTTGCCTCTTCTTGTTCTGATACTTCAACGATTCGTTGTTCGGCTTGTCCCAAATCTGGATATTGATCTTTCATCGATGTGATTGCTGAGCTCACCAATTCTTTTATGGAAGGGTCTTTCGCTCCCAAGACACGCATGTTTCGAATCACCCGACGCATCAATCGGCGCAGCACGTAGCCACGACCTTCATTGCCCGGTATCACGCCATCATTGATAAGAAATGCGCAGGTTCGCGAATGGTCAGCGATTACTCTCAGCGCGATATCCGACTTTGGATGTGTCGAATACCCAACTCCGGTGATTCGTGACGCCGTGTCAAGTATTGCTCGTGTCGTGTCAATTTCATAAATGTTGTCCACGCCTTGTAGTAGCGCTGCCATTCGTTCAACACCCATTCCGGTATCAATATTTTTCGCTGGGAGCTCTCCAAGAATTGGGTAATTTTCTTTGCCAGGACCTTCTCCACGTTCGAATTGCATGAACACAAGATTCCACACTTCGAGATAGCGGTCTTCGTCAACAATCGGTCCGCCCTCTTTACCGAACTCAGCACCGCGGTCGTAATAGATCTCAGAACAGGGACCACAGGGGCCAGGTACACCCATTGACCAAAAATTATCTGCTTGTCCTCTTCGCTGAATGCGATTCTTTGGCACACCAACTTTTTTGTGCCAAATTTCCTCAGCCTCATCGTCATCTGTATAGACGGTTACCCAGAGTTTGCTCTCATCAAAACCGTAACCAATATCTGGATTCGTAAGTAATTCCCAAGCGTAAGGAATTGCTCCTTCCTTGAAGTAGTCCCCAAAAGAAAAATTACCTGCCATCTGAAAGAAGGAGGCGTGACGAGTTGTTTTGCCAACTTCTTCAATGTCGAGAGTTCGAACACATTTTTGAACACTGGCTGCTCGTTTGTAATCTGCCACAGCGGATCCAAGAAAGTAAGGTTTAAATGGCACCATGCCAGCATTCACGAAGAGTAGGGTTGGATCATCAAGGAGCAGCGAGGCGGACGGCACAACTGTATGCCCGTTCATTTGGAAGTAGTCCAAGAAGCGTTGCCTAATTTCAGCAGATTTCACTCTTTCGACCCTTTCTGTTCACTGCCTGAGACTACCCGCCCGAGTGCTTGCTCAATTGCTTTCAGCACTTCAGCCCATCGTTGTTCATTTCCGTGTGCACTCGGTTCGTAATATCGCCTTGCCCGAAGGTCAGATGGAAGATACTCGTATTGTGCTATTCCAGATGAAAGATCATGCGGATATTGATACCCAATGCCGTGGCCTAGAGACTTTGAACCCGCGTAATGTCCATCGCGTAATTCAATTGGGACATAGCCACCTTTGCCATTTCGTATGTCGGTTGAAGCCGCTTGAAGTGCTGTTGTCACCGAATTACTTTTTGGAGCAAGCGAACAATGTATAACAGCGTGCGCAAGTGTGAGGGCGGCTTCTGGCATGCCAATAAAACTGACTGCGTGAAATGCAGCAATTGCTGTTTGGAGAGCCGTGTTGTCGGCCATACCTATGTCTTCACTAGCCAATATAACGATGCGTCGTGCTATGAAACGTGGATCTTCCCCTGCATTTAACATCCGTACAAGGTAGTGAATTGCGGCGTGGACATCAGACCCACGCATACTTTTGATGAAAGCGCTTGTCACATCGTAATGACTATCTCCAGCGCGATCGTATTTTGAAATTGTTTCACCACGTACTTTTTCAAGATCCTCAACTGATATGTGTAGCCGACTTTCCGATTCAACGTAGTTCGCCATGCTTTCTAAAAGCGTTAGTGCAAGTCGTGCATCACCTGAAGAAATTTGAACAATTGACGACACCGCATCTTCGCCTATTGTGAATCTATTGCCAAGACCCTG
>JAURLB010000083.1 GCA_030831445.1 Candidatus Nanopelagicales bacterium
CCGATGTTGAGTGAACTGCCCAACGAACCACTCATTCCAAATATCTATCTTTCAATCTTGGCTGTTCGCAAGAAACTCAACGTTGAATTCGTGCCTGTTTCACACCGTGAACGTCGTGGCGGCCAGACCACTGGAACCATGTGGCAATCGGCTAATCAGTGGCAAAAAATCAAGCGGTTGTTGAAGTTCTGTCGAAAATCATTTCGACAACTGCTCTCGTTCTAGCTGCGTGAAAGTATCGCACTGCACGGTAAGTCGGTCGTGCCCAATGCCTGCTCAAGTTTGATTACAAGCGTGGAATCAGCTTCGCATTTGGTTATCGCTGCATCAACTTGTTCACTCCACTTTGGACCATCAGCCAAGAACCACCCTGCGTCGTACCATCTTACAGAGGCAAGACAAAAAATAATGATGCTCCCAGTTAGCAATGCTCGCAGAATCAACCCAGTTCCTTCAAAATGTTGAACTGTGTAAATCGCAACAACGATGAACGCCAATATCTGAGGGACCACGAAATAGCGATCACCTATTCCACTGAGTCCATAGGTCACAAGAAAGAGCACAAGGCCCGTGAGAGAAATATCAAGGACAAAACGTGAAGGCTTTGGCCACCATGACCATTCAGGCAACATTGATCGCAGAACAAATGCTGCGCAGGTCAGTGGCGGAATAATGAAGTTGTAATACCAGAAGGCACCTGCTCCAGGCCACAGCGAATACGTGCGCGTCTCGTACTTTTGAACGCCAACGCCAGTGGTTTTCCAGGACACGAGTTGAATTACAAACCCGATGATGAACGCCCCCAGAATCAGCCTGGTGCGCGAATCTTTAAGATTGAGTGTTCGTTGGAGAAGCGAAAGTCCAAGTGGTATAGCCGCCAGAAATGTCATCGGGTTAGACACCCCCGATAACAGCACTAAGATCGCGGTGGCCCGACCTGACAGTTGATGATCTTCGGGCAGTGACACCACAACAATGGCAACAAGAATGAGAAACCACTTCACAACAGATTGATTACCAATTTGGCTTTCGCTTGCGGACGGAGCAAGTACAACGCAAGCGCCACACGCAATTGATAGAACTTTGCTCGGATGAATTCGCTTCACCATTGAAGCAACAAACACTGCTGTGGCGCTGACCATCAGCAACCAAATCAATGAGCCGACATTTCCTGTTTGACGAAGAGGAAACAATGTCACTATTTCAGCGATCAATCGTCTCGGAGTATCGAGGTATCCACCTTCAGTTTTTACGAGAGCAGAAAACCCATGTTTATACGTGTCTTCAAAGAACTCATAACCAGGATCAACGGGTAGACGATCAAATGAAACTTGAATGCGACCTAAACCAATCGCCACATAGATGATGTAGAGCACCATTCCCTGAATTACTGCAACAGTTTTTCTACTCATCATCACATTGACTGTAATTCACCTTTCAGCCCCTTAATGTCTCTGAGTAGCTCGATGTTGGCTTATTGTTTGAGAAGAGATGGAAACCGAAATGCCGTCGCGCGTTTCACCACCTTTGGTGGTCGCTTGGAACACCGAGAGCTGTTGCAAAAACTCATGGGTGAATAGTGTGCAAATCGAACTCGCGATTAAGTAGTCGCAATATTTGAAGAGTCAGAAGCCACGGTTGGCCCAGTATTTGACATGTCAGACATTGCGAAGGATCCTCATTATGCAGCGCGCAACATGATTCAAGTAGTTGGAAACACTCCAATGCAGGAACTCATCGCTGCACTGTCAAAACTCCTGGCGAACTCCGTTGGGAAGGACGACCTAACAATTCAGACAACGAAGACATAGTGATTAACGGATGGAAACCACTTCAGTAGACTGAATTTATGAAGTCACTTCGCGATGTTGAAAAGACACGGATTGATTCTTACGAAGATGCTCAGAAGAATTCAACTCATCGATCATCGCTCCTCGTTCCAACCATCCCAAAAACTGAAGTATCAATTAGTTTTCTTAATCACTTTTTGATCAAGCGCAATAATCCCAATGTCGGGTTGCGCTTAACTGCAGTAGATCAATCTGGCACCAGAATACTGACGAGGCTGTTCCCCATTAACGAGCCTCGGGTGTATACCTTTCACTTGCAGAGGGACTTTAGTCCAGAGGCCACGAGTTATCTCGTCGAGTTCTTTTCTTCAAGCAATATGGTCATTCCATTTCCCGCAGTCATGGTCAATCACCGTGGCCCACAGTCCTACAGCACCGTGCATTCCTTTAACCGCGTGTTGAATGACATTTTTGAAGATGACGAGATAAATACCATTCAAGTTGAAGAGGGTGCGATTGACATCGCTCAGAATCCACTCGCTTCGACCTTTTTTACGGTTTATGCCGGGCAGCATCGTTTGCAAGATGAGATCAGCCTTCGATTCAAGAGCAACTCCCTGACGCTCTCAAAGCAAATCACAGTTGACATTCCCCGTTTAACACATCAGGTCTTCACACTCAAATCGGTTTTTCCTGAGGCAGAGCACCAAAAAGGTGTTCTTCTTATTCAACAGCCGCGACAAGAAATGTTTTATGGCCGACTGTTGGTTGGACAGAGTTTGCCTAACGGTGACTTCTCGGCGAATCATTCGTACTACGACAGCTCGCAGATTGCTGGCGAGTACTGGGATGATGCACAGCCCTCACACCGA
>JAURLB010000084.1 GCA_030831445.1 Candidatus Nanopelagicales bacterium
AATTTTCCAGAAAAGTCAACTTTGTTTTTCTAACTTTGTTGAAATAGTTGTTTAGATATTCATAGCCCCCTACTTCAATTCCTGCCGAATTTGGGTTATCCATCAATTCGGTCTTGTCGATTGATTTTAAAGCTCCTGCAATTAGATAACGATCGACGGGTGTTCCTGACATATAGCCAAACAGGGGGTCTAGTGTGTCACCAATATCAAATCCAAGATCAGGTTCGCTTGCTGCATTTCGATATAGAAATTGAATGCACTTAATAATCAACCTTTTCGCAATTTTCATAATTGTTCGAGCTTGTGTCTTATCATTGATATCGTATGTTAAGTGATAATTGGGCTAGTTGTTCCAACAATGGGCACACGTCCCGTTTATCTGCGTCAGTGTTTGCTCTCGATTCGGGCGGCTGGTGATGCACGTATTCATATTGTTGCCCCAGGTTCATTGGGTCTGGGCTCTGTCATCGAACCGGGTCTATTCGATGCTGTAATCGATGACCCAGGCCTGGGGCTGGCTGCCGCGATAGATGCAGGGCTGAAATCATTTCCGGACTCGGTGGTGTTTGTCAATTGGCTGGGTGATGATGATGAATTGGCACCTGGATCTCTGAACCGCACAGTGAGTGTTTTAGAAGACGACTCTCGGATCGCACTTGTGTACGGTGGATGCGAATACATCGACAGTGTTGGAAAGCGGCTCTGGGTGAATAAGTCCGGGAAATACGCGAAATACTTGATGAGGTTTGGACCGCAGTTGATTCCGCAACCCGGCTCACTCATGAGAAGGGATGCATACGAGCAAATTGGTGGATTGGATCATCAGTACAAATGGGCGTTCGACCTTGACTTGTTGCTTCGCTTAAAAAAGGTAGGCGCCCTCCAATTTGTGGATACCACCTTGGCTAAATTCCGCTGGCATGAGGGATCGCTTTCTGTTGGTGGTCGCAAAGGGTCGGTCGAAGAAGCATCAACTATTCGTCGCGCCTCTTTGCCCAGAGTGCTTCGAATTGTTTCTCCTCTTTGGGAAATTCCGATGAAACTTGCAATTCTTGCTGCGGGTAATCGCTTGAATAGAAAATTGAAGCGATCCAATGGTTAAGCGATCCAAGTACTCACTCCTTGCTTCATTTCTGTTCTTTCTCACTTTGGTTGCATGGTCCGTTTCCTCCCCCATTGGGTCAGGAGTAGATGCAGATTTCCACCTCGGCAGTATCTGGTGTGCGCGCGGCGAGGTTAAGGGCTTGTGTGAGTCAATTGATATGACTGCGCAACCACAACCAACAGCAAAAGTGCCATTTATGTTTCAAATGTGCAACGATCGCAACATCTATTTTTGGCCAAACTGTGAAGTCGCAAAAGAGAACCCAAGCTCGCATGTAATCATAATTGCGCCAAGTTACTAGCAGTCCCTTTATTATTGGACTACTCATGCATTTGCGAGTTCAGATGTCAATCGCAGTGTTGTACTTATTCGGCTATTCAACTCCGCTATTGCAGCACTCGTGTTCTTCGCACTGCTTGCCCTTTCCGCAGATCGGGTGCGAAAAGCGATCGTGATCAGTTGGACATTGACTCTTATTCCGAATGGAATTCAATTACTTACTGGCATTAACCCCCGAAGCTGGGCAGTGCTTAGAATAATGAGTTCTTGGGCGTTCCTCCATGGATTTCTTAATGAGGAGAGAACCAACCGCCGTCGGCGCTGGTGGCAATTAGGTTTCTTTGTTGGTTCAGTTGGACTCGTTGCAAGTACTCGATTTGATGCTCTGCTATTTGTATGCTTCGTTAGCGTTATTGTCTTTGTGACGCACTTCATTCAATTTGATTTGATCACCTTTAAGAGATTGGCGCGTTATCTCATTATCGCAGCGTTCCTTTTCTTCGGGCTTCGGTATATTCCGCTTTTACGTGGGATTTTAAGCTTCGGTGTGCCTCAGCCATTTGAGACTCAGCAGTATTTCGTCTTCCAGCTTGTACACATCCCCGAGTTTGTCGCGGATTGGTGGGGTTTCAATGTTGGACAACTAGGAAACGGGCCGGGAATAATTGGTTTGGTTGGCATAACTCTTTTTGCAATGCATATGTATGCGCTATTGCAAGGAGCGAACCGTAGGCAAATCTTTGTGACGAGTGCGTTAACTGTCTTTATTCTGCTTGCATTGTTTAGGGCCACAACTGCAGTGCAGAGCATTGTGCCACTTACTGGTGTACACATTTGGCTTAGTCGCACCACTTATTGGGCTCACCGCTCTATATTCAAAAACTGAAACTGCGAAGTTGATCTCAACCGGAATGACGTCATTTACAGTCGTTTCAGTTGCACTTATGCATGCTCTTTCGTTTTATCATTGGATGGAATTCTTCACGCGTCGCGGTGTAAATGTGCAGTTTTATGAAACGTTTTCGCTTGCTGATTCATGGTGGTGGAATTCATCAGTGAGTCCAAACTGGGTTTTTGTAGCTGGATCAATTGCCTTTTCCGCTTTTTTATGGTCATCATGGAAAAGTGTTACGGTTGGCTCTCTAAGCGAACCTGAATATCACTAATTCCATAGCAGTACTTTCGCCAATCTTCTTCACCGGGTTGAAAAGTTTGTGGAAGGCGACACGGCAGTACGTTGCTAAACCGTACCTTGTCACCGTTACGTAATTTCAGTTTCACAACAGCGGGCTGACTTGCAGTCACCGTGTGTGCAGTACTTACTCCATTATGGATTACTCGAATAATCTGTGTAGGTGCTGAGGGGCCATACGCTGCAATAAGTGTTACCTCGGCAGTCACGTTGTCCATTTCACCCGATTTTGCCAGATATTGAAACTCGGCTGTCTCTTGAATATCAGGGAGTCCTTCTGTGCTTCGAGGAAATGAAAATACCCAATTTGCATCAAGTCCATTCTCGTAGGACTTGTCATAGTCGTACGAATACATTCCTTTTTCTGAAAGCAATCGAATGACTTGATAAAACTCATTTCTCACATCATCGCCCCATTTAAGGACGTATCTTGCGTCTTCTAGTTTTTGATTCTTGCTGGTGGCATGAGTAACAACTTTGTAGAGAACTACAGGAAAGTCTCCCGCAGTGGCAGTTACTTGGGAGAAGTAGGGTTCGGTAAGTTGAATTCGGATTGAGCCCAGCTCGCCCAGAGAGGCCGCACTCAACACTTTGTCATAGCCACGCTCAACATGCGTTTCGCCAAATTCGCGACGTGAATCGAAGTTGGAGCGAATACTGTAAAAATCATCAAATGAGGAAAGGAGCATAACTTTCCCATGCTTGGTCTTTGCCACCTCGCTCCGGACTGGTGTATATGGATCGAGATCCAAATTGCCCGTTGCGACCCCATAAGGATTCGCAAGAACCAGGAATAAACATGTAACCGAAATCAGCAGTAGGGCTTTGCGCCATGGGTCGCCAATAGTTGCCATGTTCGGTTTAGTTTATGCCATTCTTGATATTTTTTAAGCGTGGATCAATCCAGTGATCCACGAAATGGGTTGAATTCACATCTTCAGTGCGGTTGGAATTGCTCGCTCACGCGGTACTCGTAGAACTGCAATCAGATTTATTCCAGGAATTCTTCCATTCAGTATCCACATAATCTTGTACGCAAACGGAACAATCACACGGTCATATGTACCGAGTTGTCCACTGCCCACAGACTTAACACCGAAGAGCCGATACAACATCCAGTAAGGGGCAATCGCTATTGGATTGAAATACTGAATTGACTCAATCTCGAATCCAGAAACTTCAGCCACAGTCTTTAACTCACGCATCGTAAATCTTCGAACATGCCCTGAAAGGGAATCTACCGAGCCGTACAACCTCGGCATACTGGGAACAACCACAATTGCCTTACCGTCTGGATGTAACTGGTCCTTTGCGAGACGCAATTCCGATACGTCATCAGCAATGTGTTCCAATACGTGGGTGTACATGACTCGATTGAACTTTCTCTCTGCGTTGTGCTCTTTTGTAAGTGCCACATAGTCAGACAATGTTCCAAGAAAGGACTCTGCGTTCTCAACATTTATAAGTTTCTGATTGAGTTCCTTGTGGAATTTTTCACTCGGTTCTATTGAAACGAGGCGAGAAGCCACTGCTGAAATTGAACTGCTAAACGATCCTGATCCTGCACCAACCTCGAGGACGTCCCCTTGCAAATCATTGCCAAGAAAGTCAATGAGAGAGTCGGCAGTTTTGGCTTCAGCACACACCATCACTTCGTGCTCTTGTTCGCTGAGCTTGCCTTGTGCGATAAAGGCCATTTCATATTTCGCATTCAATTTAAGCCGACGTTTAATCATGGTTGATCGTGATCCAATTGTCCAGAGCTGGGCAGCCGTCTCAGCAATTCTGGCTAACTTCATTTTTGACTCTCCGGCCCAACGCGGTCTGAAACGAATTGGCACCTCTGAAACCTTTAAGTTATGAGATGCTGCACAAGCAATAATCCCTCCAAAAAAGGCGTAACCCTTAAAGTCAATAACGTCTCTCATGGTTGCTTCGAGCGCACTCCGACTGTAGACACGAAAACTTGTTGTCGGGTCTTTGATTTGTTTAGGCACTCCCACGCGATGAAGCATGAAGGATGAAGCTTTTGAAAGAATCTTTCGATGGAACGAAAGCCCTGGTGCAGTTCCGCCTTTTGTCCATCGGGACCCAATCGTTATCGAGCTTCTCGTTGCAAAATGTGCTCGCACCAAATCGGGCATCTGTCGCGCATCATGCTGTCCATCTGCATCAAGATTCACCACGAAATTGATTTCTTTATCACTTAATGCAATTTCGAACCCACTCAAGATGGCAGCGCCAAGGCCCATATTTGGTCCGGCCGCCACCTTACCTGTTAAACCAAGAGCCGACAATGACCTCTGGGCATGAATTACAAAATCGTTGTCCGATGAGTCATCTACGATCAAGACATCAAGTTGGTACTCCGATGCATCT
Source organism: Candidatus Nanopelagicales bacterium (assembly GCA_030831445.1). GTDB lineage: Bacteria > Actinomycetota > Actinomycetes > S36-B12 > UBA5976 > JAFMIT01. The sequence goes on from JAURLB010000084.1 coordinate 4,956, forward strand.
AAGATCTTTATGCTTTCTGCAATTTCTTCCAGGACAAACCGAATTGTTTCCCTCTCGCCAAGAGTGGCCAACAGTATGCAGCCTTTCCTTGCAGTTGATCTAGCACTTGTCTCAGTCATTGCTTTCACAGGCTAGCCATTTATCAACGATTAGATTTGAACTTATGGTTTTTCCAGTAAGTGATTTTGCAGACGTTCTGCACTCAAACGATGAATTTGTACGAGAATTTCGTCATTCAGGACTTACTGGTACAGCCCGTAGAGGGCTTGCAATTGTTACCTGCATGGATTCACGCATCAGCCCGCTAGCCGCAGTGGGCATGCAGGCGGGTGATGCCAAAATTCTACGCAATGCTGGGGCGCGCGTAACTGACGACGTCATGAGAACCCTCGTGCTTGCTTCATATCTACTAGGAGTACAGCGAATACTGGTTATGCCTCATACCGATTGCCGAATGGTGTGTGAAAGTGATTCAGTAATCCATGAGACCAT
>JAURLB010000085.1 GCA_030831445.1 Candidatus Nanopelagicales bacterium
CAAGTTCGCGAAACCAACTACGTATTCAAGCCAACGACGAAAGAGGGTTGGTTGCAGTGGTTTGGCCAGTAATCGATTCGCTAGCCGATAAGGCCAGAATACAAACTGCTACATCCGGCAAGCGTGAGTAAAACCAATACCAATATGCGGAAGCGATCGGGGTCAACGCGATCACGAATGAAACGTCCTGCATACGCGCCGACAATCATGCTCGGAAGCAATGCAACGGCTATTCCAATATCCGATAGCGCAATTTCTCCAAAAGCTGCAAACAAAATCAATCCGTAAACGCCGCTCACCAAAAACACCATGTTCAATGTCGAACGGAAAACCTGCGGGTCGCTTTTCCTCGCCTGCATTGCAAATACCAGCGGCGGCCCGTTTGTCGATGTTGATGTCAAAAGAAAGCCACTGATAACGCCCATCGACCAGTCCAGACTGACGTGTGCATGTGTGAGGTCGCGCCCACGTGCAAGTAACAGCACTCCGAACAGCACACCAACACCTAAGAGGATCTTCAGAACTTGCTGATTTGCATAAATGAAGGCAATTAGTCCGAATGGCGCCCCAACACACGATGCCAACAAAAACCGCTTAACTTGCGGCTTGTCCTGGTTATGTTTCAAATCTCGATACTGAAACACATTGTTCGCTGTGCCGATCAAGGACGCAAGAATCACGGCACGTTGAAGACCAACAATTTGCATCATGATGGGAACGGTTAACAATGCGAACCCAAAACCCACGACGGCCTGCGTGCATGCTGTTGCCAGAACTACTGCTGCAACTGCAATAAAACTCCACAGCGCGATATCGATCATGAAATCAATTCTTGAACACACGCCGTGAACACCGACGTGTGTAAATCAACATCGGATTCGCTGTGGAACGGCGTCATGAGTGCCATGTTATGAAATGGCGTAAGCAGGATACCTCTGTTCAGCGCATAGAGGTGCATGTAGGACTCAAGCGAGTCATTAACTGATGCCGCAGCTTGGGCGCCATTCTGAGGGTGCTCCGAAAACCAGTATTCAGCACGACATCCAAGTTGCTGCACGGTCCATGGCAGTTGGTATTGATCAATCACTTCCTGCACGCCTTTGCTCCAACGTGTGGCCAAAGGAATCGCGACATCGAAATCTTCCTGCCGAAGTGCATGGGTAAGGGTCGCTCTAATTGCTGCACCCGCTAAGGCACTTCCACTCAATGTTCCTCCGATTCCCGATACGTCAAGATCGTGGCCATGCATCAGATTTTCAACTCTGTGTGCAATGTCAGCAGACATGCCATAAGCGGCAACGGGAATTCCACCGCCAATGGTTTTACCAATAACCAACATGTCAGCTTCTATACCCCACAGGCGGGATGCACCTTGCGGTCCTGCACAAATAGTGTGTGTCTCATCGAGAATGAGAATCACGCCGTATTTTCGTGTGAGTTGTCGAACGCCTTCTAGATATCCGCTTTGCGGCAACACAATTCCAATGTTCGTCAGTGCCGGTTCCATCAACACGCATGCAACCTCTCCACCTTCAAGCGCGCTCTCCATGGCTGAAAGATCGTTGTACGGCACAGCAATTGTCGTAACTCCAGGATGAACTTGCGGACCTATCGCACCTGGACGACTCACTGTCTTGCCTTCTTCATTAAGAATGACAAGCGTTTCGTCAACAGTTCCGTGATAGCACCAGTCATTAACCACAATCTTCGGCTTGCCGGTGAGTTGTCGGGCGAGACGCAGACTAAATCGATTCGCATCTGTTGCACTGAGACAAAATTGCCACTTTGCCATCCCGAAACGATCAAATAAATGGTTAGCAACCCACGACAAATCCGATGATGGCAACATCGTGGTAAATCCACGCTGCGATTGATCAGAAATCGCTTGAGAAATTGGTGCGTTGGCATGACCAGTCATCGAACCGGTGTCACCTAAGCAAAAGTCAACATAGGTGTTGCCATCGATGTCGACGATGCTTCCACCCACTGCCTTATCGGCGATGACCGGGAATGGGCCTGCCCACCTCTTCATCCATGGCATCGGAACTCCTGCCAACAAGGAAGATTGTGATCGCGTTGACTCTTCTTGGGAGCGTGGATGACTCTTAATAAACATGTCCACTTCGGCACTCATAAGTCCTGCGATACGTGAATCAGCGATCATGTAGCCATTCTTATAGATCTTCGTGATGGGTTGCTGTTTTTACGAGAACGATAATTCTTTAAGCCCGATAGGGTCACGCGAATGAAAATCAAGGTGTTTGCTTTAATAGCCGCGATAACTGTCCTTTTCGGCGGCGTTGTTGGGATTCAACAATACATCTCATCACAGATTGTTTCACGAGTCGAAAGAGAATTGCCCAAAGCTTCAGGTGTCAGTGCCTCTGTTCCACTGACAGATGTTCCGAGAAATTTGACATCTGATTCAATTAAATCTGCAAACATAAATATCGAGAGTTTTAATCTGAAAGAAAACAATACGCAAGTTTCGTTAGAGATATCTGCGTCTAACGTCAGGAAGGCAAAACCGACCGTCGTTGGCTCTTTGAAAGTAATTGCGACCATTCCTGCTTCAACCATCACAAAATCGTCACAATTCAGTAATCCACAAATAGTTGGAAATACTCTGCAGGTTTCAGCCGGTTCAGGCGGATTAGGGACTGCGGTCTTGATTCCTAAATATACGAATAACCAGCTCTATTTTGAACTTCAAAGCTTTTCCTTCCTAGGCAATCAAATCCCTGCATCTTCGCTGCCCGCTGAACTTCAATCTCAAATTAAGAGCAGAAGTCAACGCAGTCTGAAGCCTCCCAAGGGACTTTCAGTAAATTCAG
>JAURLB010000086.1 GCA_030831445.1 Candidatus Nanopelagicales bacterium
CTGGTTGGCTGGAGTGCTACAAATGAAGGGCTCGGCACACTCACCTCTGCTCTTGCATTCTTACTTGCGGCGACCTGTGCTGCTGGGTATTCGATTGCGATTCGTTATTTTGCTGTGAAATTTCCCGACACAGATATGTTCCATCTCACCTGGGCTCAAACCCTCATCACGTTTCTGTTGATTCTTGTTTCAATGCCAATCACGTCTAATCTCTTTGAATCCGTTGAGTTCTCAAGTTACGCAACATCTACAATCATTGCAGCAATTGGATCTGGCATCTTTGGCGTTGCCATTCCATTCGTGCTGTATGCAGAGGCAAGCAAAGTCGTTCCTGCTCGACATGCTGCAATCGGGCTCAACATCATTCCAGTGGTTGGAATTTCAATCGGCGTATTTCTTGGACTTGGATTGCCAACAAGCCTTCAATACGTCGGTGGTTTTCTCGTGCTTGCAAGTCTCTTTGCACTTAGTCGACGAGAGTCTTAGTTTTCTTTCAGGCCGAAACGTTGATGCAGGCGGGCTAATGGCTTTGGCGCCCACCAGTTCCACGAATTAGCGATGCGCATAAAAGCTGGAACCAAAAGCCCCCGAACAATCGTGGCATCAAGCAAGATAGCAAACGCAATGCCGAAACCGAGCATCTTCATGTTGGTCACACCACTTGTGACAAATGCGGCGAACACAACGGCTAACAGCAATGCTGCAGCGGTAATAATCTTCCCGGACTTCTGCAAGCCAATCTTTACTGCAGTTGCTGTGTCTTTGCCCGCATCATGTTCTTCCTTGATGCGAGAGAGTAGAAACAACTCGTAATCCATCGACAAACCAAATGTCACAATTGCTACCAGCACGATACTTGATGTGTCGAGGTTGCCAGTGACTGTGTATTCGCCCGTTAACCACATGAGATTTCCATATTCGAAAATCCATGTCAGTACGCCCAGCGTTGCACCGAGGCTCAAAATGTTCAACACCACTGCCTTGATCGGCAACAATATGCTTCCAGTAAACAAGAACAACACAATGAATGTCATCAGTGCTACCCAGAGTAAAACCCGGGTCATGTTGTCAGTAATTCCATTTTGGCTATCGGTGAAATCTGCAGCAACTCCTCCAATGAGAGCTTGGGGACTCATTGCGCGTATTTCTTCTATGACAGCTTGCGCCTCAAGCGTTCGTGATGAAAGATCAGTGATCGCACGCAACCGGACATAGTCCTCTGTGATGCTTGGAACTGGTGGCCAGTTTTCAAGAATTGGAGTAAATACTCCATCTGTATACATCCCTCCAGGTGTTTCAACCCGCACGATGTGGGTAACTCTGGAAATTTTTTCGGCGAGAGGTTCATAAGAAAAATCGCTTGGCAAAATGATTTCTACTGGGCTCGTTTCGTTCGTGGTGAAAACTTGTCGAAACACATCAGCTGCGATTGCTGCTTGATTATCTTTCGGCAGCACTCGGTCATCTATTTGGGAGAAATTCGCGTTTACAGCCAGCGACATGAGTGCTACCAAACCGATTGTGGTCAATGAAACAACACTGATTGGTCTCTTCATCACGAGTTGGGCCAAATTTGACCAGAAACCACGTGCTTCAACTTCTTCTGCAATTGATTGAGCGATAAAAGCATCTCTGTATCGGGTACGGATATCTGTTTCAATGCGTGTTTTTTCAGGTTCCGAGTCACGACGTGTGCTCAAACCTTTTGGATTGAAGTAATAAACACCCAAGACTCGAGGGTGCTTCATAAACACTGCACCTTTCGATGCTGAGCGCAACCAAAATTCCCAGTCTCCGGCAGATTTGTAGTCGCTGGAGAAATAGCCATATGTATCGTGCATTTGCCGTCGCCACATCGGATTGTTGTGAGGAAGGTTTTTTCGAAGCAAAGCATCGAATGAAAACTCTTCAAATCGATATCGCTTGGTCCCACGCTTGATGTTCTGCATTTGGATATTTGGCTTGTGGGTTATGTAAGAGTCGTAATAGATAAGGTCAACGTCTGGATTTGCCACCAAAGTCTTTGCTAATACTTCAAGGTTGGCTTTATCTCGCCGATCATCACAGTTCAAATTCGTAATGAATTCGCCATTCGACTGCTTGATTGCCAGATTCCATACCTCATACACGCCAGGATCGTCCGTGATCCGCGAGTAGGTAATGTTTGGATACTTCTCTAGATATTGCAGAATAACCTTCTCTTCAAAATCTTCACCATGTGGATTGACATTAACGATTATCCATTCGCACTTCTCCTGGAAGATGCTTTGATTGACAACATCTTCCATAAATTGTTCAATGAATTCGCTTGCATTCTTTACCGACGTGATCAAGGAAATTTTTGGTAGATCTTGGACTGGAGTGTTGTCACCAAGCGGACGCGATTTAACTCTTCTGAAACTAATTTTGAATCTATTGACTTTCGCCCCAAGTAATGTCAACGTTGCAGCAAGTGGAACAATTGCACCAAAGACTGCCGTTAGGCAAACCAATACGCCAGCGTACGCAAATGACTGAAGAAATGGTTGCGGAAAGAGAATCATTGAGCTCAATGTGAGAGCAACCGTAATACCTGAATAGACAACTGTTTTCCCAGCAGTATTCAGTGTGCGTTTCACAGCTTCATGCGGCAGAAAACCCTTTGCTAGTTCTTCTCGAAACCGATTGACAATCAGCAATGAATAGTCAATGCCGAGCCCCAGGCCAAGACCAGTAATGAGGTTCAGTGCAAAAACACTCACCTCTGTAAATCTTGAAACCACCCAGAGACCAAAGAGTGAAATTGCAATTGAAGTTAAGCCGACAATAAGCGGCATTCCGGCTGCAACTAATGCGCCAAATA
>JAURLB010000087.1 GCA_030831445.1 Candidatus Nanopelagicales bacterium
GTGTCAAAGCCTGGAAACACATTCTTGCAAGCGTTGAAGCTGACAGGCAAAGAACGTCCACGTGTTTTGTACATCATGACTGCCAGTGGCGACGACACCTCGTATCTCACAAGAAGTTACCAAGCGCTTCATGAATTACATTGCGATGTTGAACACCTCTCGCTCTTCACCCAACCCACAGATGATGTGGAGAAGGTGGTCGAGCGTGCAGATCTCATTTGGGTTGGCGGTGGTTCTGTCGCAAACTTGTTGGCTCTGTGGAACCTGCATGGTGTCGACGAAGCGATTCGTAATGCCTATGAGAATGGAACTGTACTTGGCGGTGTGAGTGCTGGCTCAATCTGTTGGCATCTAGGAGGCCCGACTGACTCATTTGGGCCGACACTTCAGGTGATTACAAATGGACTCGGCCTGCTTCGTTACGGCAATGGAGTTCACTACGACTCAGAAGCACAACGTCGACCACTCTTACAGAAACTCGTCGGAGATGGGACGCTTCCAACGTCATTCGCAACTGATGATCGCGTGGGCTTGCTCTATCGTGATGGCGAACCGTTTGAAGTCATCTCAGATATGCCTGAACTACCAGCTCAGGCATACCGAGTTGAAAAAGTAGGCAATGACGTTATTGAAACCGCGTTGCCACTTGGCAGAATCTAAAGCGTTTACTTCGCCAACTTGCTTGGCCACCATATTTTCTTGCCGATTTCGAGCGACAAGGCAGGAACCAACACTGATCGTACGAGCAACGTATCTAGTAAGACACCAAATGCCACCGCGAAGCCAAGCTGCGCCAAGAACACAAGTGGTAATACACCTAAGACCGCAAATGTTGCCGCCAAGACAACGCCAGCACTCGTAATCACACCACCAGTAACTGCCAAAGCCTTAATCACACCTTCTTTGGTGCCAAGTTTGATGGACTCTTCGCGTACCCGTGTCATCAAAAAGATGTTGTAATCAATACCTAGGGCAACAAGGAATACGAAAGCAAAGAGTGGGAAGGATGAGTCTGCACCTGGGAAGTCGAATATGTAATTGAAGACATACGCACTCGCACCTAGTGCCGCACCAAATGAGAGCACAACTGTTGCCAGAAGCATGATTGGGGCAAGAATTGAGCGCAACAGTAGCATCAAAATTAGTGTGATAACTACGAGAATAATTGGAATGATGACAACTCGATCTCGTCGAGAAGATTGTTGCACATCATAATTTGCAGCTGCACTTCCACCAACGAGCGCTTCGGCGCCATCAACCTCTCGCACACTATTTCTAAGTTCTTCGATGAAGAGTTGCTGCTTACTTGACTCTTCAACTGCTTTGAACGTGATATCTATTGCGGAAAGTCCGTCAACCACAGTCGTGATTGGGCCAGCATCAGTGAACGTAGTCCTTGCCGTTGCGGCAACTACCCCCTCTGAAGAGGACGCAGCGGATGTAACTTCTTCAACATATTCCGCATTCAGCACAATCGTTGCATCAATGGAGGGCGGAACAAGGTTGTGTTTCTCGAGCACTCGTAATCCAACTAAAGGTTTTGCTTCTTGGTTTGTGAAAACTTCAACGTCAGAAACACCTTCGGCTTTGAGTTGCGTTAACCCGAAAGCCATAGCCAGCAAAACAAGCGTAGAAACAATCCACGAACCACGAGGTTTTCGACCCACAAACCGAGCCACACGCCCCCAAATACCGCGGATTTCTGCCACTTCAGATCCGAAGTGTGGAACGAATGGCCAAAACACTTTCCTGCCAAGCAAAACTAACACCGCAGGTAAAAACGTCAACGACACCACGAGTGATGCCGCAATACCAAGTGCGCCAACGGGTCCAAGTCCAGCATTACTACGCAGTTCTGAAAGTTGCAAACACAATAAACCTGCGATCACTGTTCCCGCACTTGCAGCAATTGGCTCCCATGAACCTTTCCACGCAACAGTCATCGCGTGATATTTGTTGTCGTCATGTCGAAGTTCTTCTCGGTAACGACTAATCAGTAGAAGTGCGTAATCTGTCGCGGCACCAATGACCAGCACAAACAGAATTCCTTGACTTTGACCATTGAGCTTGATGATGTCGTTGAGAGCAAGGTAGTACACCAAACCACTTGCGGCAGAGAGTGAGAAGATCGCAGAAATCAACGGAATAATCCACAGAATTGGACTTCGATAGACAACAATCAGGATGATTGTGACAACAATTAACGTGGTGAACAACAAGCGCTCATCGATACCCGCGAAAGCTTTTGCGAATTCTGAGAAGATACCAATCGCTCCAGTCACATAACCGCTCGAGTCTGCAAAAGGTTCATCGACAATGGTCTGTACATCGTCAACGATCCCACCAATAACTTGGAAACTTCCTTGCGAGTTTAAAAGTTTGTTAGCGTCTAAATTGATATTCAGGACAAACGCTTCCCCATCGGCGCTGGTCGCGAGCGCGAATTGCTCGGGTGATCCTGGGAAAACGTTCGGAACCTGCACGCCGTTCACTTCGACGTACGCTAAATACTCTTCTATTTCATCAATCGCGATGATTTCTTGGATTATTCCCTCGAAAGTGGGATAGTCATCTGCCGTGAATGTTCCATTCGTGCGCTCAAAAACTATAGTCATAGGAACAATCTCAGCCGCACCTGAACTTGCAAATTTCTCAAGCTTTACCGATGCTGCAGTCGTTTCGCTATTCTCTGGCAAAAATTCAGCATTGCTGTTTGTCTGCACATCAGAGAGCTGACCAGAGAGTGGACCAGTGAACCCGCCGATACCAAACCAGGCAATGACTACAAGTAGAGCTATAACAAAGAATTTCGGGCGGCGTTTTGCCTCAGACATACATCCTCAATCGTTTCAAAAGTTAGCCAAGGGTATCTGACTGGGTTGGTTGACGCGATTTGGTGGTCGTAGGCTTGGGTTTCTATGGACTTACGCATAGTAAACCTACTTGGGCAACTCACTGACTATGAGGAGGCCTGGCAACTGCAACGCAAA
>JAURLB010000088.1 GCA_030831445.1 Candidatus Nanopelagicales bacterium
CGATCTGCCGCTTGAATTGCTTCTTCCCGCGCATCCTCAATTATTGCTGTCTCTTTTTGACGTTTGGTCATATCGTCTGTTGTAACAACCATCCCCGGAAAGTGATAGAGCCCAGTGAAAATTCCGGCGGCTTGTGCTGCTGGACGATCCATCGTTGCAAATTTCAAAGCGTAATTATCAGCAAGGGTCGTGCCATCCCGAGCAACGTATCCATCTGAGGCTTTGATAAATACATATCGCAAACCTTTTGCATATGCCTTGATAAAGTCAATCGGCAATCCTTCATCTTGAAAGTCCGCAACGCCGTCTCCATTTGTGTCAGACATGTGCTGATAGCGAGCAACATCAATACCCCAAATCCGAGGTGCAATGCCTGGACCAAAAGCAGGAATCAAGTCAGTGCTTGCAGGAAGCACTGTGTAAGTGAGCTCTTTGCTGTAGGCAATTCCTCGAGATGTGGTAGCAACAACGCGATATTTATATTCACCCACCTCCAGCGGAAGTGCAAGTTCAGCAGTCCACGCTGAATCTCCAACAGTGACAGGTGCAGCAATTGGTAACCACACTTCTTGTTGGAACATTTCAATGACGATCGATATTTCTCTACCCGTATCTTTAAAAGTTCCCACTAAGTTGACAGTTGTGCCAGCGGCCTCAGGTGCCGCTTTGGTTTCAATCACCACACTCGGCGCAGGGCGAGGTAGGATCACTTTGACACTTGCCTTTACAACTGAAGACTTCTTGACATTCGTAGCAAGAACTCGATAGTCCAACGTCATTGGTTTCTTAGGTGCCTTCACGTTCATTTCCCAAAGACCCTTTTTATTTGTCTTTGCACTACCCTGCGAAAGTCGAACCCATTTACCGTTGATGAGACGCTCGCGTTGAACAACAACACCTTTGCGCGCTGGTGTGACACTTCCTGTAATCGTGAAATTCTTGCCGATTTCAATGCGTGAATGTGAAAATGCAGCTTTAACCTTCACTGGAACGCTTGATAATGGTTGTGGCGCACCCTCGAGTGCTTGAACGGGCGCAGTGAGCGAGAAAAGGAGGAGTGCAATTCCCGTAATCTTTAATCGCTTTGGCATAGTCGAATTCTAATTGATTTCGAACTTCACGCTGTCTTGAAGTTTGACCTGATTACTGATCTTGTGTTTCTGTTCAATAATGAGGGTGTAGACGCCGGGAGCCAAATCCAGTGGGCGTAAATCTAGAACAAATACTCCGACTTCGGGTGAACTTGCACTTGCCTCCACCGTACCAGTTTTAAGAGTCTCGCCAGACTGTTCTATGCGCCACTGAAAGCTCACCTCGAGTGCATTGACTCGTCCTGCAACAATCACAGAATCTGCTACCAGAACATCATCATCAACTGGCGTGAGAATTGAAATATAGTTACCGAGGTCGCTTGGTGTTGGTTGCAATGTTCCTAAGATGTTGACGTTTGGCGTCCACGCACAACCTGCGAGCAGTAGCACGAGCAGTGCACCGACTGAAACTTTTCGCATGAGCCAATTCTCTATCTTTCGGGAATTTTCTACCTGTTACAGTGCCCGAGTGACGAAAAAAGGTGCAATTCTCTTCATTGCACTTTCGACTATCTGGGGAATTCCCTATCTTTTGATCAAACTAGCCTTGGTGGACTTAGATCCCGCATTCATTGTGTTTGCCAGAAGTGCACCTGCTGCAATCTTGCTCCTTATCTATAGTGCAGTGCGCGGAAAACTTACAAGTAATCTCAAGTATTACAAGACTGCTTTTGGCTTTGCGGTCGTTGAGATGGTCTTCCCCTGGTGGTTTATCAATATGGCCGAGCGTGAAATTTCTTCCAGTCTTGCCGGACTCCTACTTGCCACAGTTCCCATCTTCGGAGTACTCATCGCACGATTTCGTGGAGATACAAACGCATTTCATAAACGTCGTATTGTTGGAATGCTGATTGGAACACTTGGTGTCGTGATTCTGGTTGGACTGGATTCCATCACTGATGGCATCTCAATTTTGGCGGTGTTCATAGTGTTACTTGCTGCATTTGGATACGCACTTGGTCCAGTGATTGTGAACAAAACCCTTGGTGAATCAGATTCACCTACAGTGATTGGGTTATCACTACTCATTGTCTCGCTGATTTACACACCTTTCTTGCCCTTCGTTGCACCCACTGAAATGCCATCAACAACATCAATTCTTGCAGTCTTGACACTTGCAATTGTTTGCACTGTCATCGCATTTTTGTTGTTCTTTGCACTCATCGATGAGATTGGTCCTGTCAGAGTAACGTTGATTACCTATCTCAATCCGGCTGTGGCATTGGTGCTAGGAGTAGTGTTCTTGTCTGAACCAATCACCATCGGGCTCGCAATTGGATTTCCAATGGTCATCATTGGATCATGGTTTGCATCTTCTGTGAACCAACGATACGAAAGTGTGAATTCGTGAGTGATACTCAACCAAAATATCTTGAACACCACCAAATAGTTCCGATTTTGGTTGGCCTGATGACTGGATTGTTTCTAGCGGCTCTTGATCAAACAATTGTGGCAACGAGCATTCGAACAATTGGTGATCAATTGCAGGGACTCTCGTTACAAGCATGGGTTACGACTGCATATCTGATTACCAGCACGATTGCGACACCTATTTACGGAAAACTCGGCGATATCTTTGGCAGAAAACCACTCTTCATCTGGGCCATTTCAATATTTGTCGGCGGTTCTCTGCTTTGCTCACTTGCGACTTCAATGGAAATGCTCGCAGGCTTTCGAGCAGTGCAAGGAATTGGTGCAGGTGGACTTTTCACACTAGCGCTTGCAATCATCGGTGACATAGTTCCACCACGCGAGCGTGCTCGTTATCAGGGTTTCTTTATTGCAGTTTTTGGTACATCCAGCGTGATTGGCCCACTTGTGGGTGGATTCTTCTCAGCACAAGATGCCGTTCTTGGACTCGATGGTTGGCGTTGGATTTTCTTTATCAACGTTCCACTTGGTGCACTTGCATTGTTTCTTGTCAATCG
>JAURLB010000089.1 GCA_030831445.1 Candidatus Nanopelagicales bacterium
AAGAAAACTTAGAATTGCTGCGCCTTTCACACTTCCTGCTGAGGCTAAGCCGCTGCCAACAAGCCGGATTGGTCCGACTCGTTCATCGTCAGTTCCCTTGATGCCATCAGAGTAGTCATTTGCGTAATTCACACCAATTTGGAGTGACAGTGCAACCAAGCCGGCAAGGACACTCAGTGTGATATCCAGTGCATCATCAAAAAATGCCAAACTTGATGCAACAAGTACAGGTGCAAAAGCTGCAGGTAATGTCTTTGGGCGAGCCCCTAGATACCAGTGATTCATTGAAGTCAAAATCATTCTCCGTACGCTTATCTATGCAAAGTGTAGGCGAAGCAGATACGTGAAGGCTGGGCTGATAGTAGCCTTTTACTATGCAAACATTTGGGGAAATGAACCAAGAGGACCAAGTCACCTATATTCAAAGTCTTGTTCCTTCCCTTGCGAATGAATTCGAATTAGACGTAAAAGAGATTGAAAATGTCAATCTCGGTTTTAACGCATCATTTAAGGTAACCACATCATCAGATCAGGTCTATGCGTTTCGAATCAACATCAACTCAAAGAAGCACGCAGCCGAACTTGCCGCCGAAGCGGCGTGGCTTCAGCGCATAGAAGATATCGATTCCCTTCAAGCACCAGTTCCACTGAAAAGTAGAAGTGGCGAGTATTACGCGGCAGTGTGGTCAGAGCTTTTAGGAAAAGAATTAGTGTGCCTGGCATATAACTGGATTGAGGGGACCATCCCAGGAGATGAACCAACTTCAGAGGATTACCGAAATATCGGTAGAAATATGGCTCACCTTCACAAATCCAGCCTCGATTGGTTGCCCCGAGGCAATGCATCAATGCCACGTCTGAATACAACGTTTTTGACTAGCAGCAGTAATTATCCCGATAGTCGAATACATCCAGAACTTGCACGAATGATCGACGAGCTCGTTATTGAGTGTGACAAAGTGCACGAGAGACTGAGTGCTGAAACGACATTACAACCCATCCATGCAGATCTTCATGCATCGAATGTCGTAAACCAGCCAAATGGAATCCAAGCAGTCATCGACTTTGATGATTGCGGTATTGGATTTCCACTACAAGATTTCGCGATTAGTTCTTTCTATTTACGAAATGAGAGTTCATTTGAAGAATGTGTGTTTGAAGGATACGCAGAAGTTGCGTCAGTTCCGCACTTCAATCAACAAGACTTTGAACTCCTCATCATTTCTCGCCAAATTCTGCTTTTGAGTGAGTTGTTGACAATTGAAACAGCCGAGGAGAGAGAATTCATACCGAAGTATCTTGAATACACTGAAAAACGAATTCAGCACTTTTACGACACTGGAGTCTTTAAACTCATTCGAGATTAAGGCCTCTGAGGTGCTGCACATCAACTTTGCCATTCGCCATAAGAGGTATCTCAGTAATACGTTGAAAGGTTATCGGTAGTTTCTTCACGCCAACAATGCTGAGCACCGTGTTTTCAATATCTAGAAGTTCCGTTGTTGCAAATATCGCGATACGAAAGCCGTATTCGTTATCTTCAACGCCAACTACAGCAAGATCGGAAGACAAATAGTGGGATTTCAGCGCATCTGTTACTTCATCAAGATTGACATTCACCCCTGCAACTTTGATCGTGTTATCAGATCTTCCAGAAATCACGATCCTTCCTTCAATAATTTCGGCAATATCTTTTGAATTCCATTTGTTGAGAGGAGTTCCGTCTCGGTAACAGAGTGCATTTGTTTTGCCAAAGATGTGTGCAGTGTTGTTTTCGATAATCACGTTGACTCCAGGAAGTGCCAATCCGTCATACACACAGCCGCCACTTGTCTCAGTTGCACCGTATGTTTCAATAACTCGAACATTTTTTTGAAGTAACGATGTACGAACTGAAGATTCAAGTTTTGCTCCACCTACAAGAACTGCCGCGAACTTACTGAGAAGATCAAGTGCAAGTGGTGAATCCATGAGTCGATGTACTTGGGTTGGCACTAGTGATGTTGCAACTCCTGCATTTTTCTTTTCACTTTCAAGCAGCGCTTCTTCAAGTGTAGGGATGAAATTTTCTGCACTAAATGTTTCCATCCCACCAATACCTCGCCACACAACTGGTTCAAATCCGTTGATAAGTGAACGAACTACCGTGTTTGCTCCTGCGATACTGGTTGGCGTCAGTGCCGTTAACCACATCAAGTTTGCTCCAGTCACATGTTCACTAGCCCGAGCACTTGCTAAGAGCCGTGAGACTGGAAGTTCAACAGCTTTACGGGAATGTGTGGAACCACCGGTCAGCAGGATGAGCGTGGGTTCAGGTGAATGTAGGGGTTGAGTGGGTTCAAGCACCTGCGCTTCAGATTCATTAGCAATCAAAGCCACGGACTGTCCGTCATGAAGCAGAGCCTTCAGCGCTTCAAGTGCGACTTTCCCACCCTCACGTCCTGGGGCAATTACCTTCGTCATGAAAGCCTGGCTCATCCCAAGTAGCCTACGCAATGGACGAAAGGTTTGCTGTGGATACTCGCTCGAAATACCCCCTTCCACCCATTGCAAAAGAAGGAAGCCCGGCACTGAAAGACCCTTCTTTTTCATCGGCCAAACCAGCCTGCACCTGGGAAAAGCAGGGTGAGTTTCAAGATATTCGCTACGAAGTCTCAACCGGATCAGATACAGGGATTGCAAAAATCACCATCAATCGCCCTGAGAAAAGAAATGCATTTCGTCCAGAAACTATTTTTGAATTACTCGCCGCTTTTGAAATGGCTCGCGATGATGTGAATGTTGGTGTCATCATTTTGACAGGTCAAGGTGATCTTGCGTTCTGTTCTGGTGGCGATCAAATGATTCGTGGCGATGATGGTTACATCGGTGCTGACGAAGTTGCCCAAAAGAACATTGGCCGACTCAATGTCCTCGATCTACAAATTGCAATTCGTCGAATTCCAAAACCTGTGATTGCAATGATTGCAGGATATGCAATTGGCGGTGGCCATGTATTACACGTTGTATGTGATTTATCGATTGCAGCGGAGAATGCGCGATTTGGACAAACTGGTCCCCGAGTTGGTTCATTTGACGGTGGATACGGTTCGGGATTACTTGCAAAACACATTGGGCAAAAGAGATCACGAGAAGTTTGGTATTTGTGCCGACAATATGGCGCTGAACAAGCGTATGAGTGGGGGCTAGTAAATGAAGTAGTGCCAATTACAGAATTA
>JAURLB010000090.1 GCA_030831445.1 Candidatus Nanopelagicales bacterium
GAATCGCAAAGCAACGTTGGTCTGTTTCTGACACTGCTGAATATGGCGATTATGTATCTGGTCCACGAGTAATCGATGCTCGGGTGAAAGAGAACATGAAGTCCGTCCTTCAGGATATTCAAGATGGCACTTTTGCTCGCCGATTTATTGCTGATCAAGATGCAGGGGCACCAGAATTCAAACGACTTCGCGCTGAAGGTGAAGCACATCCCATCGAGGCAACGGGAAGAGAACTTCGCAAGTTGATGTCGTGGGTAAAGTCAGAAGATAGAGATTACAAAGAGGGTAAAGCAGAACGTTAAAGCGCAATCATTGTTATCGCGGTGAAATGAAAGAGAAAGCCGAGAATGGTGAAGGCGTGAAAAAGTTCATGAAACCCAAACCACTCAGGGCTCGGATTTGGACGCTTACGTCCATAAACGACTGCGCCGATGCTGTAAGAAATTCCACCGAGTGCGATGAATGTCAGTACAAGTGGGCCACCAACGTCCAAAATATCTGGAAGGTACGCAACTGAAGCCCATCCCATACCTAAGTACACAGCAACTGACAGAAATCGGGGTGCTGTAATCCACGCTGTACTCAATATGACACCTAGGAGCGCAGCACTCCAGATGAGTAGCAGCAAAACTTGTCGTTTATCCTCAGTCAAAAGCAATAGTGCAACAGGCGTATACGTGCCCGCAATCAATACGTAAATGTTTGAATGATCAAGTCGTCTAAGCCATTGCTTAACAGTTGGCTTCCACGATCCAACATGATAAAGCGCCGATACTCCAAAGAGATTTATTGCACTTAGGATGAAAATGGCCACGCCGATTCTTGCCATTGTCTCCCGGCTCAGCGCGAAGAGGATGATCCCCAGAATCAAAGCGGTTGGCGCTGCCAAAAGGTGCGTTTTTCCACGGAGTTTTGGAACCATTACTCAAGCATAAGTTACCAAGGCGTAACTTATGCATTCTTTCTCCAACACACATGCCCAAGTTGGTAGTCTCTTCTGTAGGGCAATAGCATTAGGTCAAATGACCTCGAAACGAGTGATTCATGCCTGAGCGTAAGGAACTTGATTCCTTTGTTCCGCTTTATTCTGAGACTAGTTTCAATAATGCTCATCTTGAGCAATTGGCTCTTTCCCACTTAGAACTCGCAACCCACCTTGATCGCATAAAAGTCAAAGTGTTTACACCAGAACTTGCAAAAGATGGCTGGCAAAGTGGACATAGTTACGTCCAAGTCGCTGTTCGTGATGTGCCATTCCTTATCGATTCTTTGACGGCTTGTCTCAATCGGGTAACACGCGGCATCATCAGCTTTTCGCATCCCATACTGAATGTCAAACGCGATACAGATGGCGCGTACCTGTCAATCTCCGCCGAGGGTGATAGCGATCACTTGCCAGAGTCTTGGAGCACTTTTGAAATAAGCCGACTTCTCACTCCTGAAAATCACCAAACTCTCAAGGCCACAGTTGAAGAAACCTTGCAGGCAGTGCTGTTAGCGAACGAGGATTGGCACGCAATGGTGAAGCAAGCGCAATCACTCGCAGAACACTGGAGTGTTGCTGACAATCCAGATGCAATTGAAGTGACACATTTGTTGCGATGGCTTTCTGATAACCACCTGACATTCTTGGGGTATCGTTATTACACATTTGATGCAAAATCCAGAGTCCTGCAATCAGTACATTCCTCGGCACAAGGTGTGCTGAAAATGTATCCAGACTCATCACGTGCTTTGCCAAAACTCACGGGTTCTGATGATTTTGCTCTCAGCACAAAACCAATTATTATTTCGAAAACCCGAATGCGGAGTCTCGTGCACCGCCCTGTCCACATGGACTATTTCGGGGTGAAGGACTTTGATGACAAAGGTAATGTCATTGGTGAGCATAGGTTTATTGGACTTTTGAGCCGCGAGGCGTATACCAACAGTGTGCTAGATATTCCTGTTATGTCCTCCACGGCTTCGTTAGTGCTCAAGATGAGTGGCTTTCGTGAAAAATCCCATGATTACAGAAATCTCCTCCAATTTCTCGACACCTTTCCACGCGACGAGATGCTGCAAGTTTCAGCGCCATGGCTAAAAAAGTTAGCCGAGGAAGTGTTAATTCGTCGAGGACACCGTGAAGTCAACGTATTTTTGCATCGGGATAGGTTCAGCAAATTCATTTCAGTACTTCTGTTTGTCCCCAGAGATTCGTATGACACAGATACTCGAATGAGGATAGAAGAGTATTTGAAACAAACATTGTCAGTGACTGAACTTGAAAGTTCGGTGCAACTCGATCAGAGTGCTCTGGCTAGAGTTCATTTTAGAGTGCTTTTGGACTCGGGTGATGACGCGATACGACCCGAACAACTTGAATCCGACATCGAGCTGTTGGCTCAGTCGTGGATGGATCAATTCACTGAATCTGTCTTTGAACAGTTTTCTGATGACCATGAACGATATGAATTCATGCGCATCTGGGGTGAGGCGTTCGACAAAACGTATCAAGCAGAGTATCCGGTCGCGATGGGAATATCTGATGCGCTGAGTATTCAACGTCATGACACATGCAGGTTTTATGTTGATGAGAACCAGGCGTCACACGTGGTTCTTTATTCAAAAGACCAACAACTCAAACTCTCCAAGGTCCTCCCAATCCTCACAGCATTTGGACTAGATGTAGCAGATGAAAATCCATTTGAAATTTCAACACCTGAAGGAACGTGGTGGATCCACAATATCGGCTTCACTTCACCTACGCCTTTAGGAGAGTTGGCAAAAACTGAAATAGCACTGGCAATTCAAGAATTACTTGACAACAGATTTGAAATAACAGATTTGCTTCGATTGATAGTGCTTTCAGAATGTTCGCTAGATGAAGTCATAGTTCTGTCGAGCTATGTAAGTTATTTATCGCAATGGATTGGCCACTCAATTGCGTATATCAACCAAACATTGATTGACAATTCGCATGTTGTGAAACCACTCATGAAGCTCTTAGTGAGTCAATTCAATGACGAGAGTGAGACCAAGGCGCTCGAGAGTGAGGCTCGTCTCCTCATCGCGAATGTAACGTCACTGGAACATGACCGAATTCTCAGGGCTTTGTTACAAAGCATACGGGCCACAATTAGGTTGAATCTTGAGACTGAAGAATTTAAAAAGTCGCGTCTGACAGTAATAAAGTTTCAGTCTCTTCAGATTGAACTCATGTCTGAACCTCGTCCGATGTTCGAAATCTGGATGGATTCCATTCGTGTTCGAGGAATTCACCTTCGTTTCGGAAAAGTAGCGCGCGGTGGCCTTCGTTGGAGCGATCGACTGGATGATGTTCGAGTTGAAGTTCTTGGCCTTGTTCGTGCCCAATTTAGTAAAAACTCAATCATCGTTCCAACCGGAGCCAAAGGTGGGTTTGTTCCGAAACTACTGCGTGCAGAAATGTCACGTGAAGAAGTCTTCGAAACTGGGAGGGAGGCGTACCAAGAATTTATTCGAGCACTGTTATCGGTTACAGATAATTTGCAAGGTAGTGAAGTGACTTCGCCCGAAGGCGTGTATGTTCGAGATGAGGCAGATCCATATTTTGTAGTAGCGGCCGATAAGGGCACTGCAACATTCTCGGATACCGCAAATGCAATCGCGCTTGAGCGAGGCTTTTGGCTAGGGGATGCATTTGCCAGTGGCGGTAGCAAGGGTTATGACCATAAAGCTATGGGAATAACTGCGCGTGGAGCATGGGAATCGGTCAAACATCACTTGTCCTTGGGGGGCATTGACCTTGAAACGCAAAAAGTTACTGTCGTTGGAATTGGTGACATGAGTGGCGATGTGTTTGGTAATGGAATGTTGCTTTCAAAGAATATTCAGTTGGTTGCAGCATTCGATCATCGACACATATTCATTGATCCGACGCCGTCGGACAAAGCCTTCGCAGAACGACAACGACTCTTTGCACTTGATCGTTCTTCCTGGGAGGATTTCGATGCAAAAATTCTGAGTAAAGGTGGAGGAATTTTCGCCCGCTCAGAAAAGTCCATCACCATTTCGACCCGAGCAGCAGATGCTCTTGGAATTGAATCTGACTCACTGACTTTTACCCCGTATGAGCTCATGAGCCACATCCTCAAAGCGCAAGTTGATTTGTTGTATAACGGA
>JAURLB010000091.1 GCA_030831445.1 Candidatus Nanopelagicales bacterium
ATATGCAGTGGCTAACTACACCTCTGCAATAGGTATACCTTTTGGCAAAGCATGGTACTTCGCTCTTCTCATTGTGCTTCTGGTTGGTGTGGTGGGAAATCGCAAAAACCTTCAATGGCTGCGGATAGAAATATCCACCATTGAAAAAATAGGACTGGTCTCATCGGCGCTTGTCGGTTTCATTTTTCTTGTCATGTGGTGGCGTGCCGCGCGCCACTTGGGACAGTTATTGCCAAATCACGATGCGATGTATCACTCGTATGTCATACGAAACATCGTGGAGACTGAATCCACAAAAGTTGGCGAAGCCCTGCGCCTTTTTCCCCTAGGCGCAGGATCTGCTGCGAATTTCTATCCTCTTGGCTTGCACTCAGTAATCGCCTTAACTAGTGGAATATCTGGAACAAGCATTAACGGGTCCATGAACTTGGTAACTCTTGTTCTCTCTATTGGCATTTTTCCGCTTTCAATGTGGATGTGGACCCGTGAACTTCTCGGCAATCAGAAGTTGGTGGCGGCAACAACTCCAGTAGCAGTACTGATGTTGTCTTCAGTCTTTCCTTGGTCACCTATGTCATGGGGAGGTATGCCCGCCATTGTTGGAATGTGCGTCGCCCCTGCTGTCGCAGTTTTTGTTGCAGATGTTCTGTACACACCTACGCGAAAAGGAATTCTTCTTGTAACAATCGCCATGGTTGGAATGTTCAGCATGCATTCTCCTGAACTTGTCCTGGTATTCCTCATGACAGCAGTTCTATTAATCAGACGAGGGAACATCCCATATCGAAACATTCTGACTTCTGGAATTCGAGTTGCAATTGGTTCTGTAATTGCACTGGCCCCCGTGGTTCTTGCTACCGCTGGTGGAGCGAGTGAAAGAAGTTTGGACTACCAACCGGTTCTCAACGTTGCAACAACGATTGGCCAGAGTGTGCTGAATTCATTCTCCGGATTTGTTCTTCCAATGGCATCAATCTTTGTTTTGGTCGGAATCATTCAGAGCAACCGAGAAAAGAACTCAGTACTTACATGGGCATTTGCGGCAGTTGTAATAGTCACAACACTCGCTGCTGCTTTTCCAGAGAATTCAATAATTCGACTTGCGACCAAACCATGGTATGGACAGGTGCTTCGTCTCAATTACAACATTGTGTATTTTGCTGTTCCGTTAATCGTCAGTGCATTTATTCGGATGTTCTCATCCAAAAAAACTTCTCTATCGAGGTATGTCTCGATTGGATTAACGGTGGTGATGATGTCCGTGGGACTTTCGCAAGTGCACCGTGCAGATGAGCTGCTACTTGAGTCCTGGTACAACGGGTTGGTGCCAGTCAATCAGAATTCTGTAGCTGCATTCCATTGGATGAACGAGAACATTGGCAATGATGAGTACGTTCTCACGGACTACGACGGCATTGATGGATCAACTTGGATGTATGCGTTGTCGGGAGTTCGCCCAGTGATGTATGGCGCCATCACCGATGACAGTCGAGATAGATGGCGATCTCAAAAAATTGCAGTACTTTCAAACATGGGGCAGTTAACTTCACGTCCTGACTTAATTAGATTCTTAAAACAGGTACGAATTCGCTATATCTATTTTGATGAGCGGACGAATGTGATATCACCGCGACATACATTCACCCTGGATCAGATCAAACGAGATTTGGCTCTAACTAAGGTTTATTCGCAAGGAAATGCTCACGTTTTTGAAGTTAATTCTTGACGTATTTCTCAAATTCTTGAACGTACTTTAAGCAAACGCCTTCAGAGTAGTAGACATCTTCAAGTAGACGTTTTTGGTCTCTAAGAAGTCGTTCCCGAAATTCAAAATCGTCGATGGCTCTGACGATTGCTGTTGAAAGGCTTTTTGCATCGTTTTGCTGTAAGAAGCCGTCAGGGCAGATTTCGCGAAGATTTACGCCGGGAAGATTGTTGTCTCGGACGTGCGCAACAATCGGCACCCCAGCATCAATAGGCTCCAAACTGCCAATACCAAGGCCATAGCCCTGTAAGTCGTGCACTTCAAGGTCTGATGCGGCCAACACATGTGCAATATCTGAATGTGGTATGGCACCGATAACACGAAGATGCCTAGTGACACCTAGTTCCTCCGCCCGATTTATAAACGACTCATCGGCCACACGACCAACAACGACAATTTCTAATTCAGGGAAATGTTCGACAAGCCGCGGCATTGCTTCAATCAATGCCATGCGATTTCGTACGGGTACAACATGTCCGATTGATGCAATGATTGGTGAACCATTGATTCCATATTTATCCCGCGCAAGTTGTGCATCTCCTCCGGCGAAAACGCCCTTGCGGATGCAAATTGGAATCGCCGTCACCTTCTTTGAATAGCGTTTTTTTGTGTGAGTAAGAGTCCGGTCATCAACACCGATCCATCCATTACAAATTCGCTTCAAGAACAAGCGAGCCAGCAATGTGTCGCCAGCTGTCAAAATCGCATTCAAGATTGGCTTGTCGTGCCAAATGGCTGAGTGAACTGTCATCACAGTTGGAATGTTGCGTTTGCGGGCAAGATGATTGGCCAGCAAAGTGATGTCAAAGATTTGACCATGAGACGACACGATGTCTGGCTGAAAAGTTTCAAAGAGGTCTTCGAGAGCCCTTTTATTGGAGAGAGTCAAAATCGTGGGAATTGAATAATTAAATGCAATTTTTCCTGGCTTAATTCGTCGAGCCTTTAATGAAATAACTTCAAATAACTCGTGTGATCGCGACTCAGTGGCAGTTACAACGCAAACAGCGTGACCCATTTCCGATAAGCCAATAGCTAAATCCGAAACAAAATTTGATGAACCTGTCACCTCTGGCGGGAAATAGGGAGCAACAAGCATGATTCTCATGTGAGATCTCCAAATGGATTATCCGATTGCGGCAACTCATACGAAAAATCGTCGAATACCCGCTGTGCCATCCAATTGGTCACGCGCGACACCGGTTCAACATCCTCTGAACCCCACCAGATGGGATGGGTGAGGAAATGAAATGGCTTGCCAGTCTTGTGAGCTTGCCGATCTTCGGGCGGACCATACGCCCATCTGCCAGATGAGTCTGAGCAATATTCAATCTCCCGTAGGAAGACATTCTCATAAGTATGCGAATAAGGAGCAGTCAGTGAACCAGGTGAGCTAAGCAAATTTTTTGCAGGCCGATGGAACGAAACTGAGTCAACAGAAATGCCCGTGGTCCATTCCAGAAGATCTGCTTCTTTGGCCACGTAATTTGAAAAACTCGGATCTTCCGGCTGTAGGTCATATTGAGTTGCATCAAAATGAAGCCCGATCCAATGCCCAAGATCTGCAAGGTTGCGTACTGCACTTCGAAATGCCTTGTCGAGCGGATTGGTATGACGGTTTGAAAGTAGGACGTAATAGGTCGACCTTGCACCAACAGAGTTCTCAGTCCGAGCCATCTCGATAGCTGCGGACGGATCGACATCTATGTCATGACGAAGAAGAAGATTCTTTCCATCAATACTCCGGGCCTCGGGAGAAGAGAAGGACAGACATTTATAGCCGTCGGACATTAGTTGCCCAAGAAAGCTTTGGTATTCGGAGAGGAGAAATTTCATGGGCATCAGTGATTTTTAGAACATTTTCGCTTATCTGAGATTAGACGCCTCGCTGAAGTGGGATAGACGATGCCGTTAGTCTTTAACTGATGTCCCCATTTGCCACAGATTCCGCACGGATAGCACGTCATCTTGAATTGGAACACAGAGGTCATGAGAACCCTGTGGCGTGGGCCACAACTCTCGCAGACCCTATTGATGGGCATATGGCTTTCAGTATCAATGCTGATTCGAACCCATTACAGAGGTGGAATGGCGTCACGGGAACCATTATTGGACCAGAGAACCTTGTTGTCCCTAGTAGTTGCGCACATATTGTCTCGAATTCTCCGCGTCGGGATTTCGGCTTAGCGTTACAAGCTTTTTTTGAACCAAAGAGAATCCCGCAAATCTCACCAACAGTAATTATTCACCCTTCTGCACAAATCGGAAATCTTGTATCAATTGGTCATAACTCGGTGATTGAAGAAGATGTCGTTATTCATGACGATGTTGTGATCGGAAACAATACGACGGTGTTGGCACGCACAATTATTGGTGAACGATCCATTGTCGGGTCAAATACCGTGCTTGGATCAATTGGATTTGGGCTTGAGAAGGACGCCGAGAATAGATGGATTCGGATACCTCACATTGGTCGTTTAGAGATTGGTGACGATGTTGAGATTGGATCTTCGACGGTAATTGCACGTGGGACTATTGCAGCAACCCGTATCGGTAATCATTGCAAAATCGATGACAATGTCTTCATCGCACACAATGTCCAAGTTGGAGAGAACACCGTGATTATTGCAAATAGCGAAGTAAGCGGAAGCGTCCGAATTGGTCGAGATGCTTGGATTGCGCCAGCTGTAACAATTATTGAAGGTGTCTCAATCGGCGACAACAGCCTGGTTGGAATTGGATCTGTAGTTATTAGGGATATTCCTAATGATGTAGTTGCGGTGGGAAACCCTGCAAGAGTCCTTCGAAATAGGGTTTAATGCCCGGAAAATGTGAATGTTGAAATGACTAAAAAGAAAATTGTTGTCGTCGGTGCTGGCGGTATGGGGAGTAATCATTCGCGAGCTATTGCGACAGGTGCCAATACGGAACTTAGTGCGGTCGTAGATTTCGATACCGATAAAGCGAAATACCTTGCTAAACGATTTGAGAGCAAAGCCTTTAGCTCTTTGGAAGAGGCTTTAGCTTCAAACAATGTTGATGGAGTTGTAGTTGCAACAACAACTGCATCGCATCTCTCAATTGCTCGTGAAGTGATTGAAAGAGGCATTCCACTATTGGTGGAAAAGCCGATTACTGATGATCTCAATACAACAAGAGAGCTCTTGGAACTTTCGAAGAATCAAAATGTCCCGATTATGTGCGGTTTTGTTGAACGCTTTAATCCAGCAGTTCGTACGGCCCTTGGGTTCATGGATGAACCAATGAAACATTTCATGAGTGTTCGTCATTCGCCAGTGAATCCGAGGGCCACTGCAAGTGTGGTCTATGACTTATTGATTCATGACATTGACATTGCTCTTGCTTTTCACGGGCGAGTTGACAACGTGTCCAGTATTGATGCGGTCAACTGGACTCCCAAGAATGCAGCAGTTGATGAAATTTCCGATTGCGTCATGAAATTTGCAGACGGATCTATTGCGTCCTTGTCAGCAAGTCGACAAGGACAACGAAAGATTCGTGATGTGCGTGTCGTTACCGACACTCATCTGTTCGAAGTGGATCTGCTGCGGGTCAATGTGACGATTTACAAAAATGTTATGCAGGAAGTAGTTGAATCTGGCGGTACTTCCTCATATCGCGCGGAGACAATCATTGATATGCCATTCGTTCGACATGAAGGTGAACCACTGGCACTTCAGATGCAACACTTTTCAAGATTGATTTCCGGAGAGATCGATCCTCATGTCGAGAGAGAAACTCTTTTGCTTCCACATCAGATTGCGGAAACTGTTATCCGAAGTTCTAATTAACTGTCCAAAGTCCATCAAGCGCGGCGACACCTTCATCAAAAGTGGCGATCTGGTGAACATCAAAACGTACGCGCTTCTCCCAATGGTCAAAAGCATTGACTTCTGCAGTGTCGGAGAGTGCGATTGTTAGGTCGTAGGTGCCTTCAAGAAGGCGCAAATGTGGAATATCAAGATCCACAAATCCCTTTCCTTCAAGGCGAGGAATTCGTGTTCCCTTACGCTTTGTATTAGTTCCCCATACGTTCATGCCGTGAAGATGGGTAATGCGAATTCCAACAACTGCATCATTAATGCCGGTGGGTGCGTCATAGTGCACACGAATTTTCATGTCTTCATTGGTGGTGAAGAGGGAAGTCGCCTCGTTGGACTTCATGAGTTCAACTTTCGTAATCGTTGCCTCGCCGGTACCCCAACGATCTCCAATTTCGTCTTCATCGGCGCGCTGAATCGCGTGATGTGAAGCGCCGTTGTATTTCTGGACGACTTCAAAAGCGGGCCCAAGTTCTTTGAGGTGTGACTTCTCTAGCCAGGCAACGGTGTCACACATTTGTTCAATCTGGCTCAGCCCGTGACTGACAAGAACAATCGTGCGACCATCCTGGCGGAAACGTTCGATCTTCTCGTAACAACGCTGTTGGAATTCAGCATCACCAACGGCGAG
>JAURLB010000092.1 GCA_030831445.1 Candidatus Nanopelagicales bacterium
GGTAATTGCCAGAATGACTTACGTAGCGAGCAGGTCCAAGAAACCAGAAAGCATCATCATTCTTTGAATGGCGGCCAAAAATGAGGATCTTGTTGCCGGTCATCTCATGATTGATATAGCGCTGTCCAGTAGCGCTCGAAGATGAAATTGTTGACTGGCTTTCCCAATGAATTCGTGTAGGAGATATTGCGTAATCTCGATATCTCGTTGTTGGAGAGAATCCAGTTGACGACTTGTCCGCAGTAAAAAGGAAGATATCGGTTTCAAGGTCTTTCAGATATCTAACACCTTCACGGAACTCTCTAATCTTTCCATCTTTAAGATCGTCTAAAGCCGCTTGTATTTCATTGCGACTATACAAAGCATGAATTTTAAGAGGAACATCACTCAAAGTCAGAAAATCAGCGTGAACGACATCAACTACATCTTTCAATACTTCAAGTAACCAAAGCATTTCTCGTCGCACTGAAGGTAATTTCCAGATCAAATCCAGCTCGGCTTGGCCACTACTCAATCGGAATTGAGACGTGACACTTGCTGAAAACATACGGATTAAGCGTTTTTCTTCAACACCTAATGAGTCAAAAACCGGCGGAACAGATTGACTCAGCCAATTTCTGTACCCACCAATTCGCAGGCTGTCATCAATATGCCCTAAACGACCAACTCCTCGCAAGAGAGTCTTTTCATCATCTTGCATTTCTTCTGCATCTATACCTGCAGCGCGTCGCAATTCTGTATATGACCTACCCTTTGAGTAAATATCTTCAGATTCCAAACCTGTTTGAGCGAGGAATTCCTTTAAAGAGATGTCTCCACAACTCTTTAGTTCTGCAACCATTTTCAGCCACTGTGATGGAAGTGCATTCTTTAAACTATTGAGAATCTCTTCCTGAGAATGCGCATCGAGGATAATCTGGCACCCAGCTGGCAAAAATGGAAACCCTTCCATCACCTTTTTCTCCAACTCTTTGCGAGTTCCCCCAACCAAAGCTTTAAATTTATTCTCAAATCTAAATTCAGCCCTATTCTGGCCAACGAAGTCGAGAATTGTGCACAGAGTCTTATTCGGCGCTTTACGCAATCCTCGACCTATTTGCTGCATAAATAACAGCGCACTATCCGTTGGCCTCATCATCAAGAGCGTGTCAGCATTTGGAATGTCAATTCCCTCGTTGAAAAGATCAACTGTGAATATCGCTTGGATTACACCATTCTTCAAGTTTTGAATGGCTTGATTTCGCTCGTCGGATTCATGCTTTCCTGTCAGAGCAACTGATTTGATGCCTGCTTTGTTGAATTGTGATGCTACGAACTCTGCATGCTTCACAGACACACAAAATCCAATAGCTCGCATTGCTCCACCGTCTAGGATTTTTTGATTAACTTGCTGGATAACAAGCGAGATCCATTGATGGCTAGCTGTATAGACATTCTCCAGTTCTTGAATGTCATAACCACTGCCTCGTCGCCAAGTAACGCCACTGAGATCGATACCGTCACTAATGCTGAAGTACGCAAAAGGGCTCAAGTATTGCTGCTCTATTGCTTCCCAGATCCTTAACTCTGCTGCTATTCGATTACCGAAGTAGGGCAAAATACTCTGGCCATCTCCACGTTCTGGCGTTGCTGTCAGACCAAGTAATTCTTTGGGTTTAAAGTGATCCAGAATCGCTTGATAACTAGGCGCTGTTACGTGATGTGCTTCGTCAATAATGATGACATCAAAGTGGGAAGGATCGATTGATTCAATACTTTGCTTCGCCAGAGTCTGAACCGAGGCAAAGACGTGATCAAATTTGGCGGGAACATCACCATCAACCCACAATTCACCAAAAGACGGGTTCTGCAGGACTTGTGCGAACATTCTCTGGCTTTGCTTCAGAATCTCCTTACGATGGGCAACGAATAGCAGCCTTGCTTGCCCACCCTGTCGCGCAATTGAGGCATAGTCGAATGCCGATAATGCCGTCTTTCCGGTTCCCGTAGCCGACACGACAAGATTTCTATGGAAGCCGGCACTTCTCGATGCGAGAATATCTTCCAGGAGCTGAGTCTGATACGGGTATGGCGATACCAAAAATGGCGATAAATCAAGCTTGTTTGATTCACTCTGCGCCCTATTGATGGCCTCATAAAACTCTGCAGTTTCATAGTCTCTGAATTGATTTGACTGCCAATAGCTTTCGAATACAGCTTCAAATTTTCGGATGACGTCTGGATTGATACTTTCCGAAACCCTCACATTCCATTCCATCCCCACCACCATTGCGGCACCGGTCATATTGGATGAACCAATAAAAGCAGTTGATAAACCTCGCGCTCGCGAAAACAGCCATGCTTTTGCGTGAAGTCTCGTCTGGCTTTCGTCATATGAAATCTTTATCTCCACGCCAATTTTCTTCAACTCTTCTAGTGCGCGTGGTTCCGTGTGGTTCATATAGGTCGTAGTAATCAATCGAACTCTTCCACCTGAATCGATATGGCTTTTCAATTTCGGCAATAACGGGAAAACACCAGTCCAACGAACAAACGCCATGAGTACATCAATCGTTTTTGAAGATGCAACTTCGGAATCAATCTGATTATTTAGATTTGGTTCGCCTTTTGCATTTGTCAAAAA
>JAURLB010000008.1 GCA_030831445.1 Candidatus Nanopelagicales bacterium
AAGAGAGTAAAGGGAAAGCGCTACGAACATAATCATTGGGATGTGCCAAAGATAGACGGTCATAGCACCTGCATTGATGGATACAACCATCGCCCAGACTCTCGTATGTTCACAGATTCGATTGATGAGGGGTTTGAGCAATGACAACACGAACAGAAAAAGCATGCCATGAAGGGCGATGAGTACTGATGGCGGTGCCACGTTAGAAACCTCTTCTGTTGGTAGGCCAACCAGACTTACGGGGTAAATATCGCGATTGACCAGTACCAATTCGATGGCCAAAAGCAGCACAACGAATACGAGATTCAGAGTGTTGGAAAGTGGTGCTACAAAGAGAGTTCCCAGCACCATAATTAGTAACCAGACGAATAGAAAATTCAGAATCCCAATGGTTTCATTCCATTGAAATCGAGCAATGTCCACAACAATAACCGCAAGTAGCAATCCGATCACACACCCGAGTCGTGGTAGCCGAAGCATCACAGGGAAGAGCGCCGTGCAGATGATGTAGACGCCTAAGAACCATAACAGCTGCGTCACCATAAGTAGGTAGATCTGCATGAATGCATCGCTGAAGAAATTTCCTAAAACCCACCCAACGCTCAACATGATTGCAAGGTAGGTGAGAGTGGGGGAGAGGAGACGGGAAATGCGTTTCCATAGCCATAGTGAGTATGGAATCTCTTTGGACTTCATTGAAAGTGAGTTTGCGGCGCCGCCTGCAATAAAAAAGACCGGCATAATTTGAAATATCCACGTCACCCAATGCAAGCGCGAATCTATTGCTAAGAGGTTTCCAAGAACTATTTGAGAATCGCCCCAGTAGACCATGCCCATAACAGTGTGCCCCAGCACAACGAGTGATAAGCACAGTGCTCGTATGGCATCAATTGAACGATCCCGATCTTTAGTGTCCTCAAGCGCGCGAGATTTCGCGAAGGTGCGCAACAGCACTTAGTGACTCGGCGCTTCGACGTTCTCTGCGATTTCCTGCAGATGGTGTTCGGCCGCTTCAATTTCTGCTGCACTTGGTTTGGGAACATTGTCACCAAAATAAAAATGCGAAACTTTGGCTTGAAGTCGCTTGCGGAAACTTTGTGGCACCGCAACTCCATCACGATCCGTCGCAGGTGGAAGGGCTAGAGGCTCGATATCCACTTTGGAAAGAATTTTCGCTTTTTCTTTCTCCGAAATCGGCGCATGAATTTCGATGAATTCGCCATGGGGTAGCCGCAGGATTTGGCCCGTTTCTCTGCCGTGCAGCAACTTGTCACGATCTCGTCGTTGCAAGGCCAAACAAATACGTTTTGTGATGACAAATGCGATTGCTGGCAAGATGAAGAGCCCAAAACGTAGGGTCCAAGTGATGGCATTGATGGATAAACCGAACGCTACTGCGATGATGTCGTTACCACCTGAGATCCACAGAATGCCGTAGAAGGTGAGCGCCATAACACCCAAAGCGGTTCGAGTTGGCGCATTACGTGGGCGGTCAAGGAGGTGATGTTCTCGTTTGTCTCCAGTGGCCCACGCTTCAATCCACGGATAGAAAATGAGAAGCGTAAACATGATGCCAGGCAAGACAAGTGTTGGAATCAGGAGGTTGAGGCTCAACGTGTAATTAATCAGAGTGAACTCAATCGCTGGCATGATACGTGTTGAACCATCCAGGAATCCCATGTACCAGTCTGGCTGCGAACCTGCGCCTACGGCGTTTGGCACATATGGACCGAACATCCAGACAGGGTTAATAGTTGCAATTGCCGCCATGAATACTGTGACACCAAAAACGATGAAGAAGAACCCGCCAGCTTTCGCCATGTAAACAGGCATCAATGGATAGCCAACAACGTTCTTCTCTGTTCGACCAGGACCAGGGAATTGTGTGTGCTTGTGGAAGGCAACCAGAAGCACGTGCACAGCAATGAGAGCCAGCATGATGCCCGGAATTAGCAAAACGTGGACGATATAGAGGCGCGGAATAAATTCAGTCCCCGGGAATTCTCCACCAAATACCAACGATGAAACCCATGACCCTACAACTGGAATCGCCAGCATGATGCCCTCGGTAATCCGAAGACCTGTGCCAGATAGAAGATCATCTGGTAAACCGTAGCCGGCAAATCCTTCAACAATGCCAAGTATGAGCAAGAGTGAACCGATTACCCAGTTCACTTCACGAGGACGCCTAAACGCACCAGTAAAGAAAATTCGTAACATGTGCACGGTCATCGCGATGAGAAAGAACAACGCCGCCCAGTGATGAATTTGACGCATGAGCAGTCCACCACGAACATCAAAAGAGATGTCCAGTGTGGATGCATAGGCTTCCGTCATCTTGACGCCCTTTAACGGGACATACGATCCGTTGTACACAATTTCTGTCATCGATGGAACGAAGAAGAACGAGAGATACGTTCCCGAAATTAAGAGAATGACAAATGAGTACAGCGCAATTTCACCAAGCATGAATGACCAGTGATCTGGAAAAACTTTATTCATGGCGGTGCGCAAAATTCCAGCACCACCAAATCGGTCATCGGCCCAGTTCAAAGCTCGGGCTTTGCGACTTTGCTTCACACTCATGACAGCTCCCAGAAACTCGGTCCAATAGGTTCGGCGAAGTCACCTCGGGCTACGAGGTAACCTTCCTGGTCAATTGTTATACCTAATTGCGGCATCCGCCTGGCGGCAGGACCAAAAATGACCTTGCCACTGTCGGCTAAGTCATAAGTTGACTGGTGACAAGGGCAAAGCAAGTGATGAGTCCGCTGCTCGTAGAGCGAAATCGGGCATCCAACGTGGGTACACACCTTTGAATAGGCAAGGATGCCGTTATAGTCCCAAGGCTCTTCAGATGTTCCGCCCTGTTGTGAAACGATTTCGTCTGGATCAATACGAACCACAATAATCACAGACTTTGCTCGCTCATTGAGGTTCTTTACTTCCTCTTCAAGCTCATGAAGACCCTCTGGAACAGCATTGATGAGATTACCAATCGGCACATCTTCAGGCCGTATCGGCTGATACGAGACGTCTGTCAAAAGCCTCCGACCTTGAGACCACATTGTTCGAAAACGCTCATCACCAGGCCCTGGACCCAAATCGCGAAGGAGCACAACGAGTGGCACGGGGAAGAGTGCGAGCGCTGCGAGAAGTGTCCGACGTATGAGTGGGCGTTGCATCACTCCAGAATCTGCGGATCCGGCTTTGAAGGTTTCAACTATTTCGGCTTTTTCTTCTGCAGAACTTCCAAAATCGTGACGTTCTTCTTCAACTTCAACATCTGGCATGAGTTTCTTTGCCCAATGAATAGCACCTGCGCCAATAAAAAAGATTGCAAGACCCATTGTCACGCCGATGGCAACGTTGAATGCGTACACATCACCAAAAACTGGCAAACCGATGACCGTCGTTGCATCAATTGTCGCAAACGCAACAACAAAAAGGACAGTAAAGAGGGCACTCGATGCGAACATCAGAGCGACCTGACGTTCCGCCTTCTTTGCTGCTCGCGCGTCTATATCCGCGCGACGATACTCATGTTCGATCTCTGCAGGCTGAGGACGATAAGGAGAAACATCTTTACTCATTTTGCTTTAATTCCAATCCAAATGGCTAGTGCGATAAGAATTCCTAGCCCAAATGTCCATGCGAAAAGACCTTCAGTCACTGGACCATACCGACCGAGATCTAGTCCACCAGCATTTGGTACTTCACGCAGCGCCATGATGTAGGCAATGATGGCGCGCTTTTCGTCCGGGGTGAGCGATTCTTCTGAGAAAACCGGCATATTCTGCGGACCAGTAATCATGGCTTCATAAATTTGTCGAGGAGTTGCAAGATCGATGTTTGGGGCATATTTGCCTTCGGTGAGTGCACCACCCTGCCCTGCAAAGTTGTGGCACTGAGCGCAGTTCACTCGAAACAACTCTCCACCTAAACCTATGTCCGCACCTGTGTAGTCAATTTGCTCATCAGTTGGAATTGCGGGTCCAGGTCCAAAAGTTGCAACATATGCCGCCAGTGCTGCAATTTCTTCTTCAGAATAAACAGGATCTTTGCGCATCGCCTGAATTCCTTGAGTAGCCATTGGCATTCGGCCACTCGAAACTTGGAAGTCAACAGCTGCAGCTCCAACACCGATTAGTGATGGCCCGTCAGTAGTTCCTTCGCCCTGTAGTCCGTGGCAGGAGGAGCAACCTTCAGCAAAAAGACTCTTGCCAAATTGAACGGATGTTTCAGTGCTGACTGCAGCCTTGGCTGTTTGCATTTGAGTGCTGAGTGCAGTCCAGATGATAGCTACGAACAGTAATGAGAAAGTGATGACAACGAGATGTGCATGCTTATGTCCGCGCAACTTTCGCAAAGTTATCTCCTTTGTCATTTCACTATGTAAATCATCGCAAAGAGTGCAATCCACACCACGTCAACAAAGTGCCAGTAATAACTAACAACAATTGCTCGCGTGGCTTTTGAATGGGTGTACACCTTTCCGGCATACGAGGTGGCAATCACAAACAGAAAGGCAACCAGACCACCTGTGACGTGAAGCCCATGAAATCCAGTTGTGAGATAAAAGACGGATCCATACGATGAGGATGAGAGGGTCAAGCCTTCGCGGACTAATTCCGCGTATTCATAAATTTGCCCACCGATAAAAACTGAACCCATGATGAAGGTAATGATGAACCAAAGCCGCATGCCTTTGGCATCTGCTTTTTCAGCCGCAAATACGCCTAATTGGCAGGTAACAGACGAAGCCACCAGAATGAAAGTATTGATAGACGCAAACGGAATGTTGAGCATTTCCGTGAATTCTGGCCATTGGGCTGCATTGACGGATCTGTGCGTGAAATACATTGCGAACAGAGCAGCGAAGAACATCAGTTCGCTCGCCAGCCACACAATTGTTCCAACCGAAGTCATATTCGGTCGATTCAAGTTATGCGTTGGAGCGCTAAGAGTTGCCATGGGCATATTGTGGCAAATTCCCCCTCAAGACGGCGCACTGGGGATAGGCACAATTCGAGTCAATTTCGTGTTCTACCTCACAGCCAAAGCCTGATTAGGATGTATGTGTGTTTCCACTTCATCAAAGTCCAAGCGAAACCGAACAAATGGCACCGCTGATATCCATGTGGTGGCCGTTAGAAGTACTTCCCTTAATTGCGGTAGTTGTAATTTCCACGCTGTACCTGCTGGGGGTTTGGAAGATTCATAAGGAAAACATTGATTGGCCAGTGGGTAGAACATTGAGTTTTGTCCTTTTGGGCAACGGCACACTATTTCTCGCAACACAGGGTCCGCTGGCTTATCTCGATACAACGTTACTTTCAACACACATGATTCAACATATGTTGTTATCAATGGTAGCGCCAATATTTCTAGCCCTTGGAGCTCCCGTCACGTTGCTTCTGCGGGTCTCGAAGGGAAATGTGCGTCAGTTTTTCGCCCGAGTCCTTCACTCGCGATTTGTGAAAGTTTTGTCGTTTCCCCTTTTCGCTGGTTTCATCTATGTTATAAATCCGTGGCTTTTATATTTCACGGGCTATTACGAAGCAACACTCACAAATTCACTTTTACACAACTTCAATCATGTTCACTTCATCATGGT
>JAURLB010000093.1 GCA_030831445.1 Candidatus Nanopelagicales bacterium
AAAATGCTGAAGTGATTACAAGAAAAACAAATAAGTTGTCGACACTCAAACTGTACTCGGTGAGAAATGCCGCATAAAACTCTGTAGCGAAACTCGCGCCGAAAAGCATCCAGATGACGAGTCCGTAGAGCACGGCTAATACCACATAAAGAATCACCCAACGGGTAGCCTCTCGAGTCGAAAAGGCATGTGGTCGGCGTTCAACAATCCAAAAGTCCGCGAAAAGCACAGCGACGAAACCTATAAGCGTTGCTATCCAAAGCCAGGTTGGGACATTCATAAAGGTTTCCTTAAGTGGGAACTAAGTTTACTCTGAGCCCATAGCTTCACGCATGGCTCTGAGTTCCTTTCTCAATTCTGAGATCTCATCCCGGTAGCGTGCAGCAATCTCGAACTGAAGATTCTGGGCTGCCTCGTTCATTTGCGCTGTCAATTCTTCGATCAAATCAAGCAACTCATTGAGAGGTATCGGATTACCTTTGGATTTGCGTAACTTTGAAATTTCCTCGTGCTCAGCCTCGTTAGCAACCTTTTCCTGATTTATCAAGTCAGTTATATCGGCAATTTTCTTCAGTAGCGGCTTGGGGTCAACCCCCATTTTTTGATTGTAATCAATCTGTTTCTCTCTACGGCGATTTGTCTCAGTGATTGCAAAGTCCATAGCAGGTGTTATCGAATCGGCATACATGTGAACTTGCCCGCTCACATTTCGAGCCGCTCTTCCGATAGTTTGAATCAAAGATGTTGCGGATCGAAGGAATCCTGCTTTGTCGGCGTCAAGAATTGCCACCAATGACACTTCAGGCAAATCCAAACCTTCACGTAACAAGTTGATACCCACGAGCACATCAAAGACTCCTTGACGAAGTTCCCGCAGAAGTTCGACACGTCGCAGGGTGTCAACCTCGGAGTGAAGATATCTCACCTTAATTCCTTTATCTAACAAGAAGTCGGTGAGATCTTCGGCCATTTTCTTGGTGAGGGTTGTAACGAGCACTCGTTCATTCTTTTCGGCACGAATCTGAATCTCGTGTAACAAGTCATCAATCTGCCCTTTGGAGGGTTTAACGATGATCTCTGGGTCAATTAATCCTGTTGGCCGAATTACCTGCTCGACGACATCATTGCCAACAATTTCCAACTCGTATTTTCCAGGGGTTGCACTCAAATATAACGTCTGCCCAATTCGTTCTTTGAATTCATCAAATCTCAATGGTCGATTATCAAGTGCAGAAGGCAATCGAAAGCCGAAGTCCACGAGTGTTCGTTTACGACTTGCATCACCTTCGTACATACCTCCAATTTGTGGCACTGTTGCGTGACTTTCGTCGATGACCATCAAAAAGTCTTCCGGGAAATAATCAAGCAAACAGTTGGGGGGTGAGCCTGGCTCTCGTCCATCGAAGTGTCGCGAATAGTTCTCCACCCCACTACATGTTCCGATTTGTTCAAGCATCTCCAAGTCATGTTCGGTCCGCATCTTTAATCGTTGCGCTTCAAGCAATTTTCCTTGAGCCTGGAACACTTCGAGTCTCTCTTGTAGTTCTAGTCGAATAGTTCCTAGGGCTTGTTTCATTCGGTCGTTGCCGGCTACATAGTGGGTTGCAGGAAAGATATGGGCAATCGGTAAATCACTGATGATCTCTCCTGTAATTGGATCCAACAGCATCAGAGATTCAATTTCGTCACCAAAAAATTGAATTCGCACTGGGTATTCTTCGTATACCGGATACAGTTCAACTGTATCTCCGCGAACTCGAAATGTGCCACGGGTAAAACCAATGTCATTTCGTTGGTATTGAATCTTTACGAATTGTTTTAACAGTACGTTACGCTCAACATCTTGCCCAACTTCAAGAGTAATCATCTGATCTACATATTCTTGAGGTGTGCCCAATCCATAAATACAGGAAACAGTTGAAACAACCACAACATCGCGTCTCGTTAGAAGTGAATAGGTCGCGCGGTATCTCAATTTTTCAACTTCGGCGTTTATCTGTCGATCTTTCTCAATATATGTATCAGTTTGTGGGATATAAGCCTCTGGCTGGTAATAGTCATAGTACGAAACAAAATATTCAACAGCATTATTGGGCAATAACTCACGAAATTCTTGAGTTAACTGAGCAGCCAAAGTTTTATTATGGGCAAGTACAAGTGTTGGTCGCTGTAATTTCTCAATAATCCAGGCAGTTGTTGCGGATTTACCTGTACCTGTTGCTCCGAGGAGTACAACATTCTTCTCCCCGCGGTTGAATCGAGCTTCAATCTCAGCGATTGCGCTCGGCTGATCTCCAGCTGGTCGGTACTCGGATTCAACTACGAATGGAGAGAGACTCTTTTCAAGGTCGGTCACTGGCCTAGTCACGTAGCAACGCATCCCACACTGTCGACAACTTAGTAACAAATTTATTAGTATCGGAATCGTTATTCACTTGAAATACAGGGATATGACTAGGAACGTATGGATCTGGGTGCAATTCAATTCTTCGCTCGGCTTGATCGCGTGTAATGCCACGATTCACAATTCGCTCGAGCCGCATCTCACGCGGTGCGTCGAGAACGATAACTGCATCAGCAAGGGTGAAATCTGTAGTGGGACGTGAAATTGGCATTTCGTAGATGAACACATCGCCTTTGGCGCTATCTATCGCGACGGACAATTCTGCTCTAACTTTCGGGTGCACGAGGTTTTCAAGTTGCTGAACATCTTCAGGGTGTGCCAGAAGACGTGATGCTAATTTCTGGCGATTTACGTAACCATCTTGCACTACATCTGCACCAAAGTGTTCACCGATTCTCTGAATCAATTCCTTGTCATTCTGATACAAGTCATGAACTATTTCGTCAGCCGATAGTGTGATAGCGCCCAAGGAGCGAAAAAACTCAAGAGCCGTGGATTTTCCGGCACCGATACTGCCAAGGACAAATACTCTTTTCACGCCCTAATTCTCCACTATAAAAAAGAAGGCGACCGTATGGTCGCCTTCTTTTTCGTTAGTCCAATTTCTATTC
>JAURLB010000094.1 GCA_030831445.1 Candidatus Nanopelagicales bacterium
AACTACACCAACAAAGCAAGTGTTGCTTCCGGTTTGCACGCAAATCGAAAAGGTGTGTAGGGGTTAGTCCCAAGACCAGCACTCACTTGTAACCACATCTGGTTGTGTTTATGAATTCCTTTGGCGCGAGCTATATCTAAATCGCAGTTTGTGACGAGTGCACCTTTGAAAGGTAAACATAATTGCCCACCATGCGTATGACCTGCAAACGTCAGCGATACACCATCGTTTGCCATGGCATCAAGAATTCGAAGGTAGGGGGCATGGCTCACCCCAATTCCTACTTTGTTTGTGGGAACTCTTCCTGCTATTTTTGAATAGTCATCTCTAAAGAGGTGAGCATCGTCGACCCCACGAAATTCAAAATCAACACCCGAGATATTTGTGGAAAGTTTTGTATGTGTCAGATCCTTCCAACCCCAGGCAACAAGTCCTGCTTTCAAATCCTGCCAAGGAAGTTCAAGTCCTTCATATCGAGTCCCATCATCTTTTTTCAGATACAACAAAGGATTCTTCGCCTTAGGCGCGTAGTAATCATTTGAACCAAACACAAAGAAACCTGGAACTTCTTTGAAACCTTCTAAGCTTTTCAAAACTGATGGCACTACGTCTTTATGGGCGAGAAAGTCACCTGTTACCACCACAACATCGGGTTGTAACTCTTCAAGGCTTGCAATCCATTCTTGTTTTTTGTGTTGGCGAGGTGTCATATGAAAGTCACTGAGGTGAAGCACTTTGATAGGTGTGCTACCGGCGGGAAGAATGGGAATCTGAACTCGGCGCAATGTGAAGGCACGGACTTCGTAGCCGATGCTGTAGGTGGCAACGGCTGCAGGCAAAAGTGTGCCTACAACTATCGGCAAGATGTTCACTGCCCTATCGTGGCAGGATAGGGCTATGACAAATCTCAAAGCCACCTTGCAAGCCGATCTCACCGCTGCCACAAAGGCGGGCGACAAAGTCACCCTCGGCACACTCCGCATGGCACTTGCCGCAGTCACGACCGAGGAAGTTTCGGGCAAAGAAGCGAGAGAGTTAAGCGACGCTGAGGTGCTTTCAGTACTTACCAAAGAGGCAAAGAAGCGCAAAGAGTCCATAACTGCCTATAACGAGGCTGGGCGTGCTGATTTAGCAGAGATTGAAATCAACGAATTAGCAGTGCTTGAAAAGTACCTACCTACCCCGCTCAGTGAGGCTGAGGTATTGGACATCATCAAGGCAGCAATTGCTGAAACTGGCGCAACTGATGTTAAGGGCATGGGTGCTGTCATGAAAATTGTTCAACCGCAGACTACTGGTCGAGCAGATGGATCGTTCGTCGCAAACGAAGTAAAGAAAGCACTTGGCGCTTGAAACCAGAAGTTTTATGGAAGTCCGACTCCTATAGTCCTGTTCTCCGCTGGGGTGTTGCGGCAATCATTGGGATTATCACGATTTTTGTCCTCTTCATTAATGTCGCCTTTAATCCCGAAGACAAATTAGACGGAACTTCCCTTTATGTCTTTCTCGGCTCTATGCTGATTGCGACTCTTCTTGCAATGTCTTTTTCAAAAATTGAGCTGAAGGTTCGCGAGGAAGACTTTGAAGTGAAATTCTCAAGTGTCTTTGCAAGAACCATTCCCTGGAGTCAAGTGGTGAGTGTGAGGGAAGTGAATGTTCGACCACGAGATTGGGGTGGTTGGGGATTTCGTTGGAAACCAAAGTCAATTGGAATTGTGATGCGAAAACAACCCGGTCTACGTTTTGATTTTGCAAACAATAGATCATTAACCATGACCCTCAACAATGTTGATGAGGGAATTGAAGTCATCAAAAAGGTACTAGACAGCTATTCAGAGTAATAGTTCAGCGATTTGAACGGCGTTCAGGGCCGCACCTTTACGAAGATTGTCGTTACTGATAAAGAACACTAATCCCCGATTGTCATCAACCGTCTCATCTTGCCGAATCCGCCCAACAAGTACTGGATCTATTCCAGCGGCATCAAGTGGGGTTGGCACGTCCATAAGCACCACACCAGGAGCAGTGCTCAAAATATTGCGTGCTTTTTCGGGTGTAATCGATTGCTCAAATTCAGCATGAATTGAAAGTGAGTGGCCGGTGAATACTGGAACTCTCACGCAGGTACCTGAAACTTTGAGATTGGGGATTGAAAGTATTTTTCTTGACTCATTACGAAGTTTCATCTCTTCGTTTGTTTCAAAACTTCCATCCTCCACAATTTCCCCAGCCATTGGCACAACATTGAATGCAATCGTTTTCACATATTTTTGAGGCTCTGGAAATGTAATAGCACTTCCATCATGAGTGAGTGCAGTTCGATCTTGACTGTCCGACGCCTTTACCTGCACTTCAAGCTCTTCAACGCCGAGAAGTCCCGAGCCACTCACTGCTTGGTATGTGGAGACTCGAAGTTTCGTAAGTCCCGCCACATCGTGAAGCACTTTCAAAACTGGCATGGCTACCATTGTGGTGCAATTGGGATTAGCAATGATTCCCTTCGTAGCATTCTTCACTGCTT
>JAURLB010000095.1 GCA_030831445.1 Candidatus Nanopelagicales bacterium
AAAGTTTGTTGAAGGTAGTGGCAATCCTCAGTGGTATTGTCTTAGTTCATGGCGTGATTGAAGTCTGGGTATCCGCAAGTTTTGTTTCCGTACCTATGCCGAGTGCGATTTTTATGCGCTTTGGACTCGACCTATCAGACTTTATCGATGACTATGACGCATTACTCAATAGCACAATTGTGCCAGTGGGACTCATTATTTGGTATGTATTAAGTAGAAGAGCGACATCAAAAACTCACGTTCAAGAAACGGCATCAGTTAGACTCGACAATCCTACCTAAAATTCTTAGTTGCAATATTACGAAGCATTGCTGGAAACACAAAAATGTGAAATGGCAAAACTGCAAACCAATACATATGTCCTCCAAGACCGTGTGGTTGGAATGTGGCTTTTTGACGCACTTGTAATTTTCCTTGATGTTCTTCTAGAAAGAATTCAAGCCAGGCTTTGCCAGGTAACTTCATTTCGGCGCGGAGCCGTAAATAATGGCCGGATTGAATGTCTTCAACTCGCCAAAAATCCAGACTGTCACCTACTCGAAGGCGATTTTGATCTCGTCGTCCTCGTCTCAATCCCACGCCACCGACAAATCGATCGAGCAAACCCCGTGCCCACCACAACAGATCTGCGCCGTACCAACCTCGGCTTCCACCGATTCCTTCAATGTTATGCCAAACGACGTCGGCTGGCATAGTTGAAACTCGTGTTCGCTCATCGTGGTATTCAGTTTCGCCAGCCCAATCAGGATCACTTTGCGTTACTTGCCATGGAGTTGAAACAAGTGATGCGTCTGACCAGCGAGTGGCGACCGCATTCTGTGACGTGTTGGTAAGAGCAAGTTCTATCGCGTGCTCAACACTTATGAGACCCTCTTCAGGAGTGCCCAAAAGTTTCTTGAGTGCTTTCGTTTCATCAGCAACTGTTTCACTAATGAGTGACTCGACAAGTGGTTTGGCCAAACTTGTCGGCACTGGAGTGACCAGTCCAATCCATAGGCTTGATAGCCGCGGTGTTAGCAGTGGTACTTGAATAATGACGCGCTTTCTCAATCCTGCTACTTTTGCAAAGATTTGCATCATGTCGGCGTACGACAAGATGTCTGGTCCGCCAACATCAAAAATTCCATTCACTGGCTCTTCAAGTTTCGCTGCCTTGTCAAGATACCAAAGAACATCTCGAATAGCGATTGGGTGAGTTTTATTTGATACCCATTTTGGTGTGGTCATTAAAGGAAGGCGATGAGTAAGGTGGCGAAGCATTTCAAATGAAGCAGAACCTGAGCCGATAATGATGCCGGCTCGAATTTCAAGAACCGGCACTTCGGTTGAAGCAAGGATTTCACCTGTTCGTGCTCGCGAGGTGAGGTGTCGACTTGTGCGAACATCGTTCTGAATTCCACCCAAGTACACAATTTGCTTCACCTCTTGCTGACGCGCAACTTCAACAAATGTTCGAGCCATACGTTCTTCAGCTTTATCGAAGTCAACAGCAGCATTAATGGAATGCAACAAGTAAAAAGCAGTGTGGATGCCGTTTAAGGCTCGTTGTAGATCATCAATCGAAAACGCGTCACCTTCGATAATTTCAACATGCCTGGCCCATGGATAACCTGAGATCTTGCTGGCATTTCGAACAAGTACACGAACTTCAAAACCTGAATTAAGTAAGGTTCCCACAAGTCGTCCACCTACATAACCAGATGCTCCGGTGACCAAGATTTTTCGCATATGAGTACTCTAAAGAAGAACGAGCCGATGAGGGGACTTGAACCCCTAACCGCCCGATTACAAGTCGGGTGCGCTACCAGTTGCGCCACATCGGCAAGGTGGTTAGGTTACCAAACCTAAATTTCAACCAGTGGAAAGCCCAATCCAAGCAGCAGCGACACTTAGTGCAATGCTCCCATGACCATAGAGCAGTGATTGCATTCGAGAGATTCTCGCCAATGAACTCGTGCCGGCGATAAGCCCACTAAAGGTTGTAAACGTACCGGAAAATGCGATGAGTGCGTTTGAAGCCGAGATGTCGAGAGCTAATGCAAACCCAGCTACAAACGAGCCCAGCACATTGACAAGAAGTGTGAAGATCGGAAATGTTGAAGTGTTCCATCGCTCAAATAAGTATCGGGCTACTGCACCTAGTGCACTTGCAATAACAACGCTAAGCATGATGATTGAGTTTCCCAGCAATTCGAAAAAGTATGAGCCCGCCATAGAAGGTTACGAAAAGATAGAGCAGCGCAATCGATGGTGAACTTGGAAAGTCCTGGAGTGCTGTCATTGCCAAAGCAGACGTTGTTGTAAACCCACCGAGCAATCCCGTTGCCCAAAAGAGGCGCGTGAATCTGGATGGTGAGATTGTGAAGAACAATCCAAGTGCGAATGCTCCAGTTAGATTTATAAGCAGCAAGCTTTGGTAGTTCAAAAGTGGAAGTTGGAGAAGCATCATCCGGAGGGTTGCACCCAGAATCGCACCAAGGGCAACAATGGACATTTCACGGATGATGTTCACCGAGGCAGAGTAATTGTGGCCAATGTGATTCATGGGACTAGTGGGGAAGAGAAATTGAAAGAATTTGTCGCAATTCGGGTGATTTCACGGCGAATGACAGAGGCTCATGCCAAGATTTGCTTGTAGGAAAGGAAAGTTCGTGGAAGAAGCAACCTCGTATAACGCATCGACAGAGACTGTAGGTCTAGCTGAGCGTGACCGAGAGATTCTGAAGTTTGAGCGTGAATGGTGGAAGTATTCAGGCTCAAAAGAGAATGCCATTCGTGATCTTTTCGATATGAGCGCAACCCGCTACTACCAAATTCTCAATGCTTTGATTGATACTGAGGCAGCCCTTGATTTTGACCCTATGCTGGTCAAGCGTTTACGCCGAATCCGCCTAGATCGCCAGCGCCAACGTAGTGCGCGCAGGCTAGGCATCACTTTGCCATAGACTTATCTCGGTCAAAACGAATACTACCTGCTTGGCGTAAGACGTAATGTGGGAAGGCAATTTGCAAGACCCGCTGACGTCGTCGATGTTAGCGCCCGCATTATGTAAGGAAAAACATGGCAAGAGTGACCGGCACGGTCAAGTGGTTCAATGCTGAAAAGGGCTTCGGCTTTCTCTCAGTTGACGGCACCGAAAATGATGTATTCGTACATCACACTGCAATCGAAATGGATGGCTTTCGAGTGCTGAACCAAGATCAGCGAGTTGAATTCGATATCGTTGATGGTCCGAAAGGTCCACAGGCAGGAAACGTGCGACTCGCATAGTTTTTTGTCGATAAGGGCGGTCCAGAAATGGGCCGCCCTTATTTTTTGCTCTCAAACTCTCGCCCTGTTCGGTACTCTAAGCAGTGTGAGAAAAGCGCTTGTTCTTTGGCTACTGGGGACTCTCCTGTTAAGCACTGCCCCTACTGCGCTTGCGGTGACCTTCCCTGACAAAGGTTCCGTGAAACCAGTTGAAGCACCATGGGTTGTAAGTTTTTGGACGATTGATGATGATTTCGATCGACTACAAGGCGGTTTTTTTTGCACAGGTGCGCTCATCGACCCGTATACAGTTGTTACAGCAGCGCATTGCGTCGCTCAACTTGAAGACGGTGAACTCTTTGTAATAGTTCGCAATCAATCGAATAAATCACAATATGGACAAGTCCTCATTCCACGCAGTTATCGAACGGGTGACTATGACCCCAACACGTATAAAAATGATGTTGCGATTATTGATCTTTACCATCCAGTCATACTCAATTCTTACCTAAAACTACCTACAAAGGATCAAGCTCGAAGAATGCTGAAAAGTGGAACTGTGTTGTATGGGTGGGGTGATAGGCAGGATGGAAAGAATTCGAACTATTTGCGCAAGGCAACTCTTAGAGATCGAACCCTAAAGGCACTTGCGAGCTATAGCGATTTCTTCCCAGAATTACAACTTGGCGCAAATC
>JAURLB010000096.1 GCA_030831445.1 Candidatus Nanopelagicales bacterium
ATATCAACCAAACCGCCATTACCAAATGCAAGTCCAGTGATTAGAAAGAAAGGAACTGCACTGACACCAATCTTGGCTGCACCATAAGCAACCAGACCTAGGAGTAAGAGAGCTCCACCGATCTCAATCAACGGCAATGCTTCGGTTGCTGCTGCCACGATTGAGTTCATATCCCTATTTTTCCACGGTTTCTTTTCCACGCACTCGTGAAATGAGAATGAGCGCGAACATGAGGCCAATCAAGGTATAAAACAAACCCCAAAGCATGAGTGAAATGGCATTGATTCCTACTTCTTCGAACCTGCCGGCTCCTATCCCACCTGAGGCGAGAAGTCCGAGTGTGCCGTTGAGTGCCATCACTTCAATGACAAGTGATAAGAGAAATCTTCTGAAACTTTCAACAACGATTGAGCGAAGGTTGAGAAAGCAGACAAGAGTTGAAATGCCAAGTGCAATCACATACGAAACAGCTACCCAATCTGGTAAGTCATACGGGACAAACCCTAAAAACGGCAAACTTGGTAATGGGCCTACCGCTTGTGTGTGAAGATTCACAAGGCTGCCTGCACCAACACTGAAGCCAGCACCGAGCACCAGTGAGTACATCCAAATGATTACCGTCGGTACATACAACAGAGT
The DNA here is from genome assembly GCA_030831445.1 of Candidatus Nanopelagicales bacterium. Classification (GTDB taxonomy): domain Bacteria; phylum Actinomycetota; class Actinomycetes; order S36-B12; family UBA5976; genus JAFMIT01. The sequence continues at coordinate 640 of JAURLB010000096.1, forward strand.
GAGACTGATGAGCAACGTCCATGAGCCAAGATCATTCGCACTAATTGCGGTAACTTGTCTCACAGAATTCATACTGAGAATTGCATTCAGCAAGAAAACTAGCACTGCATACAACATGAGTACAGCGACGATTCGAAAACCTAATCGAAACCCTAATCGAATATCTGGATGAAATGCCTGGTAGATACCACTGAGGATAGTTCGAGCCGAGCGTTGCTTCACCCGAGAACTCGTCCGCTCGATAGAAGTTTCAAACTCTTGCGCTTCTGTCTCAATACTCTTTTGACTGAGCATTCCCCAGAGACTTGCAATAAGTGCAACACACATACTTGCCAACACCAATTGTGACGATGCCACTTCAATATCAGAAAAGAGAAATCGTGAAACTAGCCACCAAAATGCCGTATGAGTCATGGCGAAGGTGAGTGCCAACATCATCAGATGGAGAGCTTGCGTAATGAGACTTCCGCGCAAAGCTCGCATAAATGCCGTTTTCAAAAGCCATAGGATGAGAAAACTCATTACTAGCCCGGCAAGTCCAAACGTCAGTGCGCCGACTTGTAATGTCACAAACTGACTCAAAAGCGTGAACGCTATTCCGATGTTCAAGGCTATTGAAAATTCAGTCGAACTCTCAGCGGTCAAAATCCAGATAAAACTTGCGACAAAAAGTGACCCTACAACCAAGATGAGATTTGCCCAGAGTGCTGCGATGATTGCAGCGATGGGCATAGGCCAAACAATCTCAGTACTTTGGGTGTTCTTCGGGCGTTTCACAAGTCCTAAGACTGTCCGAGGTTTTGCATAATTTCACGCATCAAGCGTGCAGTTTCAGAAGGTGTCTTCCCTACCTTCACACCAACTGCTTCGAGCGCTTCCTTCTTTGCTTGTGCTGTGCCTGCAGATCCCGACACAATGGCACCTGCGTGACCCATCGTTTTACCCTCAGGTGCTGTGAATCCGGCAACGTAACCAACGACTGGTTTGGTGATATTTGCTGCAATGTAAGCAGCGGCACGTTCTTCTGCGTCACCACCAATTTCGCCAATCATCACGATTGCATCGGTATCAGGATCAGCCTCAAATGCCGCAAGGCAATCAATATGCGTAGTGCCAACAATTGGATCGCCACCGATACCGACTGCTGTTGAGAATCCGATGTCGCGAAGTTCATACATCATTTGATACGTCAGCGTTCCTGACTTTGAAACAAGGCCGATGCGACCAGGCTGGGTGATGTCTCCTGGTGTGATTCCAGCATTTGATTTTCCTGGGCTGATAATTCCTGGACAATTTGGCCCAATAATGCGAGTAGTTTTTTTATCGACACTGTATTGATAGAAACTTGCAGTGTCGTGAACCGGAATTCCTTCAGTGATAACTACACATAACTCAATCGCTGCATCAATCGCTTCAATCACTGCCGCTTTCGCAAAACGTGGTGGCACAAAGACCACAGAAACGTTTGCTTGTGTTGCAGCTTTCGCTTCGGCAACGGAGTTGAATACTGGAATACCATCAACGTCACTGCCACCTTTACCTGGCGTCACACCTCCAACGATATTTGTCCCACTTTGAATCATCCGGCGAGTGTGTTTAGTGCCTTCTGAACCTGTCATACCTTGAACAATTACTCGAGAATTTTCATCCAGGAAAATCGCCATTATCGCGCCACCTCTGCCACTCGTCGAGCAGCCTCGTCCATAGTTTCAACTCGTTCAACAACTGCGATCCCCGACTCGTCCAAAATTCTGCGGCCCTCGATTGCGTTGTTGCCATCAATTCGGCAAATCAACGGCTTTGTCACTTTCTCACCTTTTGCTTCTAGTAATTCGATTGCTTGAAGAATGCCATTTGCCACAGCATCACACGCAGTGATGCCGCCAAAGACGTTGACAAATACGCTCTTCACTTCAGGGTCATGCAAAATAATGTCGAGCCCATTAGCCATAACTTCAGCACTAGCACCGCCACCAATGTCGAGGAAGTTCGCCGGCTTGACACCACCAAACTCCTCGCCTGCGTAAGCAACAACATCGAGTGTCGACATCACTAGACCGGCACCGTTGCCGATCACTCCAACTTCTCCAGACAACTTCACATAGTTCAGATCAAGCTCATGTGCTCGAAGTTCAAGTGGATCGGTGTTTGAGTTGTCGACAAGGTCTTCATGGTCTGGATGGCGGAAACGCGCATTGTCATCAAGTGTCATTTTGCCATCAAGTGCTACGACTGATCCGTCAGCAAGTTTTGCCAACGGATTGATCTCAACCAACGTTGCATCTTCTTTCACTAATGTCGTCCACAAGTTTTGCAAAATCGCTACCACCTGATCCATTACCGCAGCTGGAAACTTTGCAGCAACAGCGATTTCCTCTGCTTTCTCTTTCGTGCAACCCTGCAACGCATCGACCTGAATTTTGGCTAAAGCCTCAGGCTTCGTGGCCGCGACTTCTTCAATATCCATGCCGCCTTCGACTGATGCCATGGCGAGGAAACTGCGATTTGCGCGATCCAGAAGGAAAGATACGTAATACTCTTCAACAATTTGAGAGGCTTCAGAGATAAGAACTCTTCGAACTGTGTGTCCTTTGATGTCGAGCCCCAAGATCGCGCCGGCTTTTTCTTTGACATCAGATTCGTTATCGGCAACTTTCACGCCACCTGCTTTGCCACGACCACCAGTCTTTACCTGCGCTTTGATAACAACTTTGCCCCCAAGTTGTTCGTAGGCAGATGCAGCATCGTTTACATTTTCAACAACGATTCCAGGTGTAATTGGCACGCCATGTTTGGCAAACAGTTCTTTTGCTTGATATTCGTAGAGATCCACGTATTCACTCCCGAGGTAGGGGATAAATCTACCTTGCCGGGTTTAATGGACTTCGGTTAGTACCAACCCTTGCGCTCTTTATGACGCATCGCTTTGCAGGGCGTTCCGTAGCCATCTCGGTATTTAATGTACTTTGCTCCAAGCTGAATTTGGATTTCAGGGTTGGCCATAAAGAAGTTCAGGCTCACTCGATTCGCAAACACGATCCGTTTGTCTAGTTGAGGAATACCTCGATAGAGGCCCGATGGACTTTTCGCCCGAAAGTTCCAAGCTGACTCTTTGCCCCAAATCCAGGTGAGGCATCGAAACTGCTCATTGCCCCAGCCATAGCGCTGCTTGATGTGCTGGCGGGTGTACCACTTGGCATATTCACTTGTTCGATAAAAGCCTTTATGGGTCTTTGGCGCAATGTCGCGAGCCTTCAAGAATGCGGCCTTAGACCTCGCCGAGAAGACTCGAGGCTTAATCTTTGGTTCCTCAACCACGACCTCAGGCTCAACTTCCTCCTCTGGCACAATAATGATTACTTCTTCTTCCTCTTCGGGCAAACTGGTAGCCGAAGCGGATAGTTGAGTAGCGAACGCCAGGCTCAGTGCGAGAAGGGATGCCAAAATCGAGACCCACAACTTTGAAAGCATGGGCTTACCTTCCCCAGTATTGTCTGTGGATAGCAACTTGGAAACGCTTAAGTTATCCCCAGATTTGGCCAATTTTGGGTCAAATTTGTGGACAAAAGGGTCAAAATAGGGTGTTAGGTACCACAGCGAATTAGAGTGAAATGTCGTCCAACATGTCGGTGACAAGCGCAGCAATTTCACTTCGCTCAGATCTCGTGAGTGTTACGTGAGCAAAGAGTGGATGGCCTTTGAGCTTCTCAACCACTGCTACCACACCATCATGTCGGCCAACGCGCAGATTATCTCTTTGGCCAACGTCGTGGGTGAGCACAACTCTGGAATCTCTACCGATACGCGACAGCACCGTCAGCAAGACATTTCGCTCAAGCGACTGCGCCTCATCCACAATCACAAACGCATCGTGCAGTGACCGCCCACGGATATGAGTAAGTGGCAATACTTCGATGAGCTCTTGCTCGATGATTTCTTGGATAACTGTTTTTGAAGTAATTGCACCCAAGGTGTCGAATACAGCCTGTCCCCAAGGATTCATTTTCTCTGCTTCTGTTCCAGGTAAGTAACCAAGTTCCTGTCCGCCAACCGCATAGAGCGGTCGAAACACGACGACTTTGCTGTGAAGCTGTTTTTCCAAAACTGATTCCAAACCTGCAGCAAGTGCTAAAGCGCTCTTTCCGGTTCCGGCCTTGCCACCGAGTGAAACAATTCCAATGTCAGTGTCCATAAGAAGATCTAGTGCAATTCGCTGTTCGGCGCTTCGGCCATGTATTCCAAATACATCGTGGTCTGCTCTGACAAGTTGAAGCTTCTTATCTGTTGTCACCCGTGCAAGAGCACTACTTCGATTTCCATGAATGATGACTCCGGTGTTACAGGGAAAAGTTGCAACATCCTTGACGCTCACTATTCCTTTGTCATAAAGCTTGCCAATCGTGTCATCTGATAGATGCAGTTCTTCAATCCCAGTCCACCCACTACTTAACACAAATTCTGCGCGATACTCTTCTGCCTGCAATCCAGCACTCGAGGCCTTAATTCGCATAGGCAGGTCTTTACTGACGACAACAACATCCTTGCCAGCATTAGCCAAGTTTCTGGCGACTGCCAAAATTCGAGTGTCATTGTCTGGTAAACGAA
>JAURLB010000097.1 GCA_030831445.1 Candidatus Nanopelagicales bacterium
AAGTCGCGATATGTTCGCTTTCCCGTCTCGCATATCTACAATCGTGCTGAGTTCAGGATTTTCGATAGGGCCTGAGTCAAACCACTCTTTTACTTCACTTCCCCAGTTGCCTGCTGCCTGAATTGCTGTCGTTGGAACGGGTCTACCACTGGTGTTGGCTGCTACTACGAAGGCCGGACCTAAATGCTCAAGTAGTTTGAGTGTCAATGTATCTTTTGGCATTCTCACACTGATTGCATCTTTCGATGCTTTCCAAGAAAGGGATGGCATAGGTCGCAATAGAAGTGTGAGATCGCCTGGCCAAAAAGCCTCAATCAGTTTCTCCATGTCCGGGGTCACTTCTGCTAATCCTTGAAGTGTGTACGCGCGACCAATCATGATGGGTGAAATGAAGTTGTGTGACTTTTTGAGATTTTGGATCCTTGGCACCGCCGTGTGACTAAATGCATCAGCAAGTAACGCGTAGGACGAATCTGCATTCACCCCAATAATTTCGCCTGCACGAAGTGACAACACAGTTTTAGCAATCACTTCATCAATGTTCTCAAGTGCTCCCACTTCTCGGATGTTCATTGGGTTCTCATTGCGGTTGTGTAGCGAGGTCGCTCGTTGAGATCAAGATTGTCTTTCACGGATTCAAAATTCCCAGACTTTCTCACAGCGTCTGGCACAGAAAGCTCTGCACCTTCACCTTGAAAGTCTGAATGTTCAATCACTAAAAATCCACCCGGTCTCAATAACTTTGAAGCACTCTTAATGACCTCTTCTACAAGTTCTAATCCATTTGCTCCACCATAAAGTGCAGTGGAGGGCTCATAAAGGTGCACTTCAGCATCTCGTGGAATACCACCGATTGGAATGTATGGCGGATTACTTACTACCACATCTACTTTTCCAAGAATGTCCTGCAATTCATTCTCTGCAACATTCACAAAATCCGCCTGCACAAGATGAACACTTGATCCGGCGGTGAAGATTTCAGGTGAATACTTTTCGACATTGACTTCTCCCCAACGAAACGCATCCTCATAGAGTTCTACTCCCACGACATCTGCCGGAGCACATTCAATTGCAAGTGAAATAGTGAGCGCTGCCGCACCGCTACCAAGATCAACAATCAGCAAAGGTTCAGTGTTACTTCTAAATCCCTTCACCGCATCGACAATAAGTTCGGTTTCAGGTCGCGGTATCAATACCCCAGGGCCAACTCTCACCTCGAGATACCGAAAGTATCCCTTACCCGTGAGATGTTGAACTGGAATTCGAGCAGAGCGAAACTTGACTAACTTTTCAAATTCTTCAACTATTTCCGCATCAATATCCGTGAACTTATGAATGTCTCCACGCGATACTCCAAGTAAATGTGCGAGCAGAAGTTCTGCATCCACCTTTGGTGTTTCAATTCCTACCATTTCAAAGCGAGCACTCGCATCAGCAATCAAGTCCTCACGGATGCTCATTAGCTTTGCACGTCATTCAATCGGGCGATCTTGTCTGCCGCCACCAGCGCTTCGACAATCGCATCCAAGTCACCATCTAATACTTGGTCGAGGTTGTGAGCTTTGTAGTTCACACGGTGATCACTAATTCTGTTCTCAGGAAAGTTATACGTTCGAATTCGCTCTGAGCGATCTACTGTTCTGACTTGGGACTTTCGAGATGCTGAGGCTTCCTTTTCCCGCTCTTCTTGCGCGTGCGCAATCAGTCGAGCGCGGAGAATTCGCATTGCGGATTCTTTGTTCTGTAACTGTGATTTCTCATTTTGGCAGGCAACGACCACACCTGTTGGTACGTGTGTGATTCTTACTGCCGAGTCAGTTGTGTTCACAGATTGCCCACCTGGACCTGATGATCTATACACATCAATCCGTAAATCTTGATCGCGAATTTCAATTTCGATGTCTTCAGTTTCCGGCAAGACCAAGACACCTGCTGCCGAGGTGTGAATACGTCCTTGGCTTTCAGTTACTGGAACTCTTTGGACTCGATGCACGCCACCTTCAAACTTCAACATGTCATAGGGCGATTGGCCAGGTTCAGGGATACCTTTTGCTTTCACCGAAATGGATACGTCTTTGTAGCCACCAAGATCTGATTCTTCCGCTTCAATGATTTGAGTTTTCCACCCACGCGTTTCTGCCCAGCGCAAATACATACGCATCAAGTCCCCTGCGAAGAGTGCCGATTCATCGCCACCTTCACCTGCTTTGATTTCGAGAATAACATCGGAACCATCGAGTGGATCTCGAGGAAGAAGCAAGTCGTTGAGTTTGGCGACGAGTTCAGTTTCGTCCTGTTGCAAACGCTCGACTTCCTCGGCAAAACTTGAATCGTCAGCACTGAGTTCTTTTGCCGCTTCAATGTCAGCAACTACACCTAACCATTTTCGATAAGCCTCAATGATTGGGCGAAGTTCAGCGTGACGTTTACCAAGTTTGCGCGCTGCTGCTTGGTCCGCATGAATAGAGGGATCTGCTAATTCTGCTTCAGCGCGAAGATATTCATCTTCAAGTACTTTCACAGTCTCAAACACAGATACTCCTCAAATAAAAACGAGCGAAGGTTGTGGTAAACCACAACACGACGCTCGTTGAAAGTCGCTACTTACCTTTACCGAATCGCTTCTCAAACTTAGCAACGCGACCACCTGAATCGATGATCTTCTGCTTTCCGGTGTAAAAAGGATGACAGTTAGAGCACACATCTGGGTTCATGACGCCATTCTTGATGGTGCTTCGAGTCTTAAATGTGTTACCGCAACTGCAGGTAACAGTTGTCTCCACATATTCTGGATGAATCTCGGCCTTCACGGCTTCTCCTCACGTCTGGTACTTGGGTCGATTGCTCGGGAACCAAGCAGCGGGCGAAGTCTGCCACGAGAGGTGGCTGAGGGGAAATTCAGGCACAGTTGAGCGAGAAATATCGATCTTCTGGGCTTCTCCTACACTTAAGTTTGGGAGGTATCCATGAAGCGACTAGACCAAGCAACTCAGGTTGATGCACTGCTGAAGCTCGCTCGAAAAGCGAATAAGAGAGCGGAGTCAAAATC
>JAURLB010000098.1 GCA_030831445.1 Candidatus Nanopelagicales bacterium
GAAGGCGTCAGCGCCGATGACTTCGATCCCGATGGCCCCGCAGACGACGGCAACCCCTTCGGTGAACCCGAAGCCAACATCTCCCACAAAGTCGACGTGCTCGACTACTGCGACGCCAAGCGCAACGCCATCGGCTGCCACGCCAGCCAAGTCACCGACTCCCAATGGTTCCTCTCCATGCCCCCAGACGTCTTCAAGGCAGCCTTCGGAGCCGAGTGGTTCATCCGCGTCGGCCAGTCAGGCCCACCAAAAGAAGGCTTCATAATTGACGGGGATTCCGGGAAAACAAAAGTTAGTTAAGGAGCCTTAAGTTTGAGCTCAGAATTTGGGAAAATACAAACTATTTATGATTACTGATTTGTAATCTTTAGCCATTCGGCATTGGCCCATTTGGTTCCGAGGCAACAATCGCGGACATCCAACTCGTCATATTGTGCAGCAGTTGGCAAAAGAAGCGCATGTACCCAGTACCAACTCGTTTTTCCGCGGGGTAGTGAGAGAAGTGCTGAATTTTGTGTTTTGTTAAAAGTCAGCCAAATCTTCTGAGAGTCTGGTCCTGAACACTGACTATCAACGCAAATCCTGTACTCACGTACGTCTGGAATTAGATTCCACGAAATCCTTATAAAATTCGTATCAATAATCTCATAATTAACTTTGAGTGAAAATTTTCTAGTTGAAATGAATGTGGTTGTTGTGGAAGTAGGCGGCGCTGTGGTAGTTGTTGACGTAACTTCTATACTCGGTTGCGTTGGCCTTGAAGCAATACGAACTAAAACAAACCTTGACGTCTTTCGAGTTCCACTAGACATTATTTGTCGTTTGCAACGGTACGTAATTCCAGATACTTGAATTACTTGTCCACTCATTTTGCATTGCGCAGATGAATCGACTGCAATGGACGTTTGGGGTATCAAAGCATTGAGCAGTAGCGCGATTGGTATCGCTAAGTGAAAAGCACCTTTAATTGCTAGACCTACGACTACCATTTAGCAGACGTCGAACTTATTCCATCGATAGCCATATACATTCGAGTCATACCACGGATATTCAATGGCGATGAGATCTGGTCCGATCTTGTCAAAAACGAAATAGCAGCCTTCGAGATATCCATCCCGGTAGCCGGATTCTTTGCCACTTTGAAACCCATCCGCAAACCCGGCCTCTTTCCCCTGACGAGTTCCGTCCTCGAAACCACTTTCGAAAGCGATTGAGCGCTCATTTTCCAGGTCAATTGAAATCCGACCGAAAAAAAAGCCGCCTAATGCTCCCAGGATTACAGTCATGGCAATCACCAAAAATCTGATTGCGAATTTTCTTTTCCGAGTGCCCCGATTCTCAGGTACGACCGAAACTTGACTGGATGTTGCGTCCCTTATCTGTTCGGCAAAGTCCTGACGAATAGTAGTAGTCGATGTTGCCGAATTGTCTAGAGAGCGAATCATTGTGCCGCACGAAGTGCAAAACGCAGAACCATGGTCCGGCGCACCGCAGGAGGTGCAGAACTGCTTCACGGCCGACCAATCGACTGAATCTTGTTCTGAATGGACACTGATTTCCTTATCGCTACATAGCCGAGTGCCACTGAAATTAAGAGAAGGAGAGCAACGGACGGCCCGGGACCTTCGCTGTTTTCAGTCGTCGTAACTACTAGTCCAATTATTCCTGCCAATCCGCCAAAGCCCCCAATCAGGAGTGAGGATTTACGTGATCGTTGCACCGCAACAACAATGAGGATTATCCCCGAAGCCGCCAATAAGAAATATGCAGCGGTTTGATCCCCGCTTGCTCCGACGACACCAAATGCTCCAATACCTTCAAAAACAATTCCGACTCCAATAAAGACTCGACCAAGTGAAGTCCAATCCTTCCGATCAAGTGTCCATGCGAACGCAAGTAAGACAATTCCAACCACAAGAAGAAGCGAAGACGACTCTTGGGCAATGGAATCAAAAAGATCTGTAGGTGAGTCGAAAAGCGAAAACCTTCTAATTGAAGACTGCATGATCTGAATGACAACGCCGAATCCCACTGCGAGTAACGCAGACGAGAGCAGACTAGGCCTGCCTCGAAGAATTGGCAGCGCCCAAGCCGCGGCGTAGCAAAGTCCTAGCAGGATTAGCGGAAGCCCAACATTGCCATTATCGATAGTGTCGCCAAATAGGAACAGAATGCTCATTGCCATAAGCGGAATTACTGCGACTGTTGCTCCGGAAATCAATTCACCACTTATGAACCTAACTGCCAGGAATGTCAAGACACATCCGATTCCAGTCCAGACAAATCCAATTAAAAATGGTGAGTCAGAGTAACTTGAGTCAACAGCGTCGAATGCAATAACTAGCACTGCGATTGAGTACAGAGCTCCACTGATCATTGCAATCACTGACTGCAAGTTTGTAGCTAGAGAATTGTTTCGATGTGCTTGAAGGTCATTTAAAAGACCAGCTTTAAACTTTTGGATCTGTGAAGGTTGGACACTGGTACTCTGTCCAATTACCTGCGCAACGGACTGCGGTTGACCACTGTTTAAGAGCGACTGACCACATGATCTGCAGAATCTCGCGGCCGACTCATTTTCGTGTCCATTTACACAGCGCATAGAAACCCCCATTTGGATACCATTTTTGTTCCTGTTTAGGACCGTGTCAAGAAGTTGAATCTTGGTTTGCAATACTCGCCAAATGAGACGTGTGATTTATCCAGTTGTAGGCGTGATCGCTTTACAACGGTCGTAAATGAAGTACAACTCGATCCTCACCGATTCAATGGATCGCCTGCTACTTGACTCGCCCAGGAATCGCATATTTTTTGAATACTCAGACTTATAGTCAGGGA
>JAURLB010000099.1 GCA_030831445.1 Candidatus Nanopelagicales bacterium
AAGAGTTTTCTCTTTCAAGAAACTAAGGCTCTGCTCAATCCAAAATCTTTCATGGAATTCTTGGACGAGAAGCTCCGCATGATTGGCACAAGTGCTTGCCCCCCCTATCACCTAGCAATAGTGGTGGGCGGTACGAGTGCTGAACATACGTTGAAAGTCGCCAAATACGCATCAACGCGAGCGCTCGATTCACTCCCTGTTCAAGGTGGTTTGAATGGCAATGCGTATCGAGATGTCGAAATGGAAGCTGAGGTCTTGAAACTCACTCAAGGATTTGGGATTGGTGCGCAATTTGGAGGTAAGTATTTTTGCCACGACGTAAGAGTGATCCGGATGCCCCGTCACGGAGCATCCTGCCCGGTAGGTATTGCAGTTTCATGTGCAGCAGATCGGCAAGCGTTTGCAAAAATCACTCCAGACGGAGTCTTTTTGGAAGCACTGGAAACAGACCCAGCGAAGTATTTACCAGAAGTCATTGAGATATCTGATGACACTGTGACTCGTATTGATCTAAACCAACCTATGGAAAAGATCCAAGCGCAACTTTCTCAATTGCCAGTGAAGTCGCGTGTTTCACTGACCGGAACAATGATTGTTGCCCGTGATAGTGCCCACGCTCGACTCCTTGAAATTGTTGAGTCGGGCAGTGAGTTACCCGAATACTTCAAAAATCATCCCGTGTATTACGCAGGACCTGCAAAAACCCCAGCAGGAATGGCTTCAGGTTCGTTCGGGCCAACAACTGCCGGTCGCATGGATACTTATGTCCCGAAGTTTCAAGCACTAGGCGGATCACTCGTCATGCTTGCCAAAGGAAATCGCGGCAGTGGGGTCACCGAATCGTGCAAACAGTTTGGTGGTTTCTACTTGGGTTCAATTGGCGGGCCTGCCGCAATCCTTGCCCAAGATAACATCATAAAAGTTGAAGTTCTTGACTTCGAAGATCTTGGAATGGAAGCGGTTTGGAAGATTGAGGTCAAAGACTTTCCAGCTTTCATCGTCATTGATGACAAAGGTAATGACTTTTATGCCGAGACAATGCGGTCAGTTTCGGTACGAATCAAGTAATCAGATTTTCGTTACAGGACTGTAGCGAAGAAGTAATCGTTTTTGACCCACCTGTGCACCAAAGTCCACACTCACTTGCGCATTTGCGCCAGTTCCAACGATCGACACAATTCGACCATCACCAAATTTTTCGTGCCTGACCATGTCCCCTACTTTGAGATCTCCAGCAGAGCCCTCCGGTAGATGTTGAGAGATAAAGTCAGTACTGACTTTAGAAGTCCGCACTGGGCGTGAGAGAGATCCTTCACGCAAATTCATAACTAAATCCTCTGGAATTTCTGCGAGAAATCGAGATGGAACCATTTGCATAGTTCGACCGAATATCGTCCGCTGCTCGGCGCCAGTCAGATAGAGCAGTTTTTCAGCACGTGTAATTCCAACATAGGCCAAGCGTCGCTCTTCTTCGAGTTCCTGCGGACTTGAAAAAGACATGCTATGAGGAAACACTCCTTCGTCTAATCCGACAATGAATACCACAGGAAACTCCAACCCCTTTGCAGTGTGAAGGGTCATAAGTGTCACTTGACCGCGCTCGTCGTCCGCCAACTGATCACTATCTGAAATCAAGGCAACTTTTTCAAGGAAACTCAAAAGTGAACCGTCCTCGGCCAATTCCATGCTTTCAAGTTCAAACTCTCTTGCAAAGTCCTCAAGTTGACTGAGGTTCTCTCGCCTACTTTCATCTTTGGGGTCTTCGCTCTTTTCAAGTTCGCTTAGATATCCAGACTGCTCCAGTACTGCGGCAAGAATGACTGAGGGTTCAGTGTCTGCCTCTAATAAAACACGTAGATTGCTAAACATTTCTGTGAAGGTATTAATTGACTTTACAACTCTTGCCTGCAGGCCAGAAATTGCTTCAACCATGACCAATGCGTCATACATTGTTAAACTGCTTATCGCTGCGTAATCTGCGATTAATTCTTCTGCCTTGTCGCCGATACCTCTACGGGGAACATTCAGAATTCTACGGAGTGAGACTTCGTCTGCTGGGTTTACGATGAGTCGCAGATAAGCAAGTGCATCTTTAATTTCGGCGCGCTCAAAGAACCGTGTGCCACCAATAACTTTGTAAGGAATTCCTGCTTGAAAAAATGCGCTTTCCAAAACTCGAGATTGTGAGTTCATGCGATACATCACAACGACATCTCGAAATTCAAATGTCCCGAGTTTCAGGAATCGACTTATTTCACTTGCTACATACGATGATTCATCAACCTCAGTCTCACCCGTATATCTACGAATGGGTTCGCCGTCGCCTGCGTCAGTCCAGAGATTCTTTTCCCGTCGTGAGACATTTTTCGAAATCACGGCATTCGCAGCATTCAAAATGGTAAGAGTGGACCTATAGTTTTGCTCAAGTAACACCACTTTGGCATTGGCAAAATCTCGTTCAAATTCATCAATATTGCGGATTGTTGCTCCACGAAAAGCATAGATGGATTGATCAGCGTCCCCAACAACACAGAGTTCGCCGCCACCCTCACCCTGCGCAAGCAGACGAATCAATTCATACTGCGCCATATTGGTATCTTGGTACTCATCTACCAATATGTATCGAAATCGTGCTCGATAGGCGTCAAGTACTTCAGGGTTTTCCTTGAAGAGCTTCACCATATTGCCAATTAAATCGTCGAAATCCATTGCGTTGCATTCAAGCAATTTTTTTTGATACGCCTCATACACATCAGCAATAACTCGCTGTGGATAGGTACTTGCAGCCGCGTGAAATTCAGACGGCGAAATTAACTCGTTCTTTGCCGACGAAATTGCATGAAGCACTGCTCGAGGCCTGTGTGTTTTTTGATCGAGATTCAAACTCGTCATGACTCGCTTAATAAGGGTTTCGGCATCGTCCATGTCATATATTGAAAATGTTTTTGTGTAACCGAGCTTCTCAGCATCTTTCCTCAAAAAGCGAGCACTAGCGCTGTGAAATGTTGACACCACCATATAGCGTGCTTCTGGTCCAACAAGTTCCTCAACTCGATTACGCATCTCCGCCGCCGCCTTATTGGTGAATGTAATTGCGAGGATTTGATTACCGTAGGCAGCCTTTGTGTAGACCAAATTCGCAATTCGGCGGGTGAGAACCCGAGTTTTGCCCGATCCTGCACCTGCAACAATGAGCAGTGGTGAGCCTCTATGCAAAACTGCAATTCTTTGCTGCTCATTGAGGTCATCAAGGTTAAGTGCGAGGCTCATTACCCCTAGTCTAGGGAGGCGACAAGACACTCACTTACGATTGGAAGGTGAGTGTGATTCCAGATAGCGATATTGAAAGAATTCTTGTAGTAACGGCCCATCCTGACGACGCTGATTTTGGTGCTGCCGGCACCATTGCATCTTGGGCAGACGCCGGTATTGAAGTTCATTTGTGTTTGTTGACAAACGGTGATCAAGGTGGTTTTGATGATACGCCACGTGATCAAATGGGACCTCTTCGCCAACGGGAGCAACAAGCAGCAAGCAACATTCTTGGCGTCAAATCTGTAACCTTCCTCAATCATCCGGATGGGCATCTCATGCCCTCAATCCAACTTCGGGGTGAAGTTGTGGCTGTGATACGTAAGGTCAAACCTCAACGAATGGTTATTCAATCACCTGAACGCAATTGGAACCGTATCTTTTCTGCTCATCCCGATCACTTAGCAGCAGGCGAAATTGCTATTCAAGCGATCTATCCAGATGCTCGAAATGAATTTGCGTTTCCAGAACTACTCAAAGCAGGGCTCGAGCCATGGACGGTGTCAGAAGTGTGGGTAATGGCTAAAGAGCCTAGGAATCACTTCGTGGACATCACGGACACTTTTGCCAGGAAAGTGGAAGCGCTCAAAGCCCACACTTCTCAGACTTCACATATGGAAGATTTGGAAGGGCGACTTCGCTCATGGGCAGAAATGACTGCTGAAGAAGCTGGTTTGCCAAAGGGAAGGCTTGCCGAGGGATACTTCGTAGCGACTACGAATTAAACCATCACAGCAATAACAATATTAGTGAGCGTTAACAAACCAATTGCAAAGTAAGTTCCCTTTTGCAGTGTTGATTGTTTGCGATTCTGCAACACCAAAATTGCAATTACTACCAATATTAGAAGCTTCACACCGATTTTGGTGTGAAAGTTTGCATCCATTTCATCAGCGAACTGGGAACTCGCAATTCCTGCAAGTAACAATCCTGTGGCAAGCATCGTCCACATACCATCCATCATGCTTCGGTTCACTACTTTCGCTGGTGCCGAAAGTTGAACAAGAAAACCACCTAATAACGATGCCAAACCTACAAAGTGAAGCACAACCAAAATTTTGTAAAAAATTTCCATGTATAAAATCCTACTCCCATTCAATCGTGCCAGGTGGTTTTGACGTAATGTCTAATACCACCCGATTAATTTCCCGCACTTCATTCGTAATTCGATTCGAGAGGACAGCAAGAAACTCGTGATCAAGCCGAGACCAGTCTGCAGTCATCGCATCTTCACTCGACACAGGGCGAAGTACTACGGGATACCCATAGGTGCGGCCATCCCCCTGCACACCGACTGAACGAACGTCTGCCAAAAGGACAACTGGAAATTGCCAAATTTCGCGATTGATACCCGCCTTTGTAACCTCGTCTCGGACTATCGCATCCGCCTCTTGCAATATTCGTAATCTCTCTTCAGTTACTTCACCAACAATTCGAATTCCAAGTCCAGGACCGGGGAATGGGTGGCGATACACCATCTCGTCAGGTAGCCCCAGCTCAACTCCAAGCGCTCGAACTTCATCTTTGAAGAGTTCACGCAGCGGTTCTATCAAAGTGAAAGTCAAGTCGTCAGGAAGACCTCCAACATTGTGATGTGATTTAATTGTTGCTGTCGAACTACCACCGCCAGATTCAACAACATCGGGATACAAGGTTCCCTGGACAAGAAATTCAATTGGATGAGCTTGCTCTGCTTGAGCGACAAGTTCTCGTTCCGCTTGTTCAAAAACGCGAATGAACAAATTGCCTATTGTTTTTCGCTTTGCTTCGGGATCTGTGATACCCGCAAGAGCGTCTAGGAATACATCATTCGCATCTTTCACAACGAGTTTTATTCCAGTCGCCTTCACGTAATCGCGTTCCACTTGCTCCCGCTCACCTTTTCGCAGAAGTCCATGATCGACAAATACGCACGTTAGTTGATCTCCGACGGCCTTGTGGACAAGTGCGGCAGCAACTGCACTATCGACTCCCCCAGAAAGTCCACAGATGACTTGCTTGTCGCCTACGAGTGCTTTGATGTGATTGACTTTATCTGGAATGAAGTTAGACATTGTCCACGTCCGTGAGCATTCAGCAATTCGCCAAAGAAAATTCTCGATAACTCTTTGTCCAAACTCACTATGTAGTACTTCGGGATGAAACTGAACGCCAGCACATTGCATTTCAAGATTTTCAAAAGCTCCAATTGGTGCACCTTCTGAGCTTGCAACAACCGAGAAACCTATCGGCGGTTCACTCACAGAATCGCCGTGACTCATCCATACATTAAGTTGTTCTGGAATTCCGGCAAACAGCACCGAATCACCTGAAACACTCAGTGGCGTTCTACCAAATTCAGATTTACCAGTGCGCTCGACTTTCCCGCCAAGCCCCTGCGCCATAGTTTGAAATCCATAACAAATGCCGAGGACCGGGATCCCGAGTTTCAGTATTTCCATATCAAAAGCGGGCGCGTCTTCTGCATACACACTTGCAGGTCCACCTGAAAGAATGATGGCAGCAGGGTTTTTTGCTTTGACTTCTTCTACTGAAATTGTGTGTGCAACGAGTTCGGAAAAAACTTGTGCCTCTCGAACTCTTCGCGCAATGAGCTGGGCGTATTGCGCACCGAAATCTACAACGAGAACAACTTCACGGACATCTGAATTGGACATAATTAGCGAGTCTAATCGGCTCGTTTAACACTGCGAATAGTGAAGAGTCTTGCTGGAGCATGGTCTGGGACAACTGGACGGTTCGGCGCAATTGGTTCTAACACCTGATATGTGTCACTTTGTATTGGGCGTGTGTCGATGTCGCCTTTGTTTGGCCAGAGAGCCATTGCACGCTCTGCTTGGGCGGTGATGGTGAGTGATGGATTCACTCCAAGATTTGCTGTAATTGTTGAGCCATCTACTACATGCAGTGTCGGGTAATTCCACACTCGATGATACGGATCAATCACGCCTTGTTCGGCGGACTTTCCAATCACACAACCACCAACAAAGTGTGCTGTGAATGGTGCACCAATCAAGTCACCAATATGTCCCGCCGGAATACCGCCTCTATTTTTCGCAATCGCACGAGCTGTGTCATTTGCAGCTGCAATCCATGTTGCATTTGGCTTATCTGCATCTTGAGTAGTTGTAAGCGAGAATTTATCTCCAGAGAGTTTACCCTTCACAGAAATCGCCGAGTCAACACTTTGCATAACTAGTGCAATGATTGTTCGCTCACTCCAGCGTCGCACATTCAAGAGCTTCAACAACGTGAACGGTGACTTCATAACAAGTTTCAACCACTGGCGGCGGCGCAGTTTGAGATTAGAGCCATCAGTCATGATGGTTTGAAGTAATCCCATCGAATTGCTTCCTTTTCCATATCTGACAGGCTCAACATGGGTGTCATCATCAGGGAAAAATGACGAGGTAATAGCGACTCCTTGTGAATAATTAGGAACCGGTTTTTTCATGATTGTACCGACCAAACTCTCGCTGTTGGTGCGAGACAAGTCACCTAAGCGGTTCGAAAGTAAAGGTAGCGTGGTCATTCTCAACTTGTGAAGGAGGTTTTGTGTGCCATAGGTTCCCGCAGCGAAAATGACATGGCGCGCAAGAATCTGTTGTTGCTTGCGCATTCGATTTGATCGCGCGAGCGTAACCGTCCAAGCGCCATCTTTTCCTTCAACCTGAACGACTGTTTGGTTGGGCAGAATTTCAGCACCTGCTCTTTCTGCAAGGTACAAATAGTTTTTGAGCAATGTGTTCTTTGCATTATGCCGACACCCCGTCATGCACTCTCCACATTCAATACACGAGCGCCTAGAAGGCCCAACACCGCCGAAATATGGATCAGCGTGCTCCTTGCCGGGAGCGTCCGAGAAAAATACTCCAACCGGTGTCTTTCGAAACGTGTGCTCTAATCCTTGTTGTTTTGCTACTTCAAGTATTGCCTCATCAGATGGAGTCATGGTTGGGTTTTCCATCACACCAAGCATTCGTTCAGCTTGGTCGAACCACGGCTCAAGTTCGCTTTTCCAATTAGTTATGTCTTTCCACTGCGGATCGTTGAAGTACTTATCTTTCGGCCGATAGAGGGTGTTTGCGTAAACCAAACTTCCACCGCCTACGCCGGCACCCGCCAAAATCAAGACGTCCTTCAGTATGTGAATACGTTGAACGCCAAAGAGTCGAAAGCGCGGAGCATACAAAAACTTTGAAAGCCTCCATGAGGTTTTGGGGAAATCTTTGTCTTCGAATCTCCTGCCCGCTTCCACAACTGCGACTGAATATCCCTTTTCCACGAGCCGTAATGCGCTAACACTCCCACCAAATCCTGATCCGATGATCAGAACATCAACTTCTTTCATCGAAATCTAAGTGCTTTCAGAATTTTGAGTGCGCTGGTCGTGAACCTCGCCCAACTTTCATCGCTCATTCCCCATTGCGCCGTCAGTTTCATCCATCGTTGAACAGAAACAGTTTGACTTTCAGTGTATTTCAAAAGTCCTTCAGAACCATGGCGTCTGCCGACTCCGCTTTGTCCCATACCACCCATTGGCGCATCGATACTCGCGTAGGCCGAACCAAATGCTTCATTAATGTTTACTGTTCCAGTTTTGATTTTTGTGGCTAAAGATCGGGCCCAGGCGATATTAGAACTCACAATTCCAGCATTGAGTCCATAATCAGTGTCATTAACTCGCGCTAGCAAGTCTGCTTCTGTTTTCCAAGAATAGATAGAACACACTGGTGCGAATGTTTCTGTCTTGCACACAAGTGCTTGCTCTGGCACGTTTGCCAAAACTGTTGGAGCAAAAGCAAATGGGCTGATTTCAGGCAAAGATTTACCGCCAACCAAAACTTTCGCTCCTTTTGCTAGAGCATCTTCAATATGTAAAGCGGCTGTCTCAACTTGTCGTGCATTAATGAGAGGTCCAATGTCACTCTGCCAACCAATTTCGTTGCCTACCTTGAGTTGACCGACTGCGGCTACAAATCGTTCTGTAAAAATGTCCTTGATATCTTCATGAACTAAAAGTCGTTCTGTGCCAATACAAAGTTGGCCTGCATTGGCAAATGCTCCTCTTACTGCTATTTCAACCGCAACGTCGAGGTTGCAATCTTTATCAATAATCAGGGAGTTTTTTCCACCTAACTCCATTGATGCACCAATGAGTCGTTGACCCGCTTCACTTGCAACTGTTCTTCCAACTCTCGTAGAACCGGTGAACATGATGTAATCGGATTTTGAAACCAATTCGGGGCCGACAACTGCTCCATCGCCCATCACAATATTGATGACACCTTTTGGTAGACCAGCTTTGAGCAATTGCTCTAACGCCCAAAGTGCAGAGAGTGGTGTTTGTATGTCGGGTTTGATGACAATGGTGTTCCCAGCAAGTATGGCCGGAATGTAGTCACTCACCGAAAGCGTGAAAGGATAATTCCAAGGTGAGATAACACCCACCACTCCAATTGGAAGTACGTGGTGCCACGTTTTTGTCACAATTGGAAACGCGCCTCGTTTGCGGCGCGGTTTGAGAAGTTTCTTTGAAACACTCGCGTAATAACGGCACGTTAGTGCGACATCAAGAACTTCATCGAGCGCATTACTACGCGCCTTTCCGTTCTCCCATTGAATAATGTCGAGTATCTCTGCTTGTTCATTTAAGACGAAATCGTGAAATCTGCGAATGATTTGAATGCGCTCATTCAAAGAAACTTTGGACCACGTTTCGTAGGTTGCTCTTGCTTGGGCGAATGCGGCATCAATATCTGATGTGGAACTCACTGGAATTTTCGCAATAGCTTCACCGCTCAATGGTGAGATTAAATCAGTTCGATCAGTTGAAGTTGAGGTGATTAACGGCAAAAGTCGTTCAAGTAGAGGTATTGCATTGTTTGGATGTTGCATCATGTCCTAACTTGCGATGATTTCAACCCGTTGAAATTCCTTTAGATCTGTATACCCACAAAGTGAAATACTTTTCGCAACTGCTCCAACTAAATTCATGGTGCCGTCAGCTACGCGCGAAGGTCCACGCAGAATTTCAGCAAGTGTGCCCACAGTTCCAAACTCAACAACCTGACCTCGAGGCAACGTGCTATGAGTGGCCTCTCTTCCCCAGTGGAATCCAAGTCCCGGCGCATCTGTTGCTCGAGCAAGGGGTGATCCCACCATCACAGCATCCGCACCACAAGCAAGCGCCTTGACCATATCGCCCGACTTACCCATTGAGCCATCTGCAATTACGTGGACGTATCGTCCACCTGATTCATCTAAGTACTCACGGCGCGCTGCCGCCACATCTGAAATTGCAGTTGCCATCGGCACTCGCAACCCCAAAACATCGGTAGACGTGTGCGACGCGCCGCCACCGAAACCAACTAATACTCCTGCGGCACCGGCTCGCATAAGGTGCAATGCAGCCTTATAACTCGCTACCCCACCAGCAATAACTGGTGCATCAATTTCATAAATCAGTTCTTTGAGATTGAGTGTTTGTGACTTTGTGGAGACATGTTCGGCGGACAAGGTTGTGCCACGTATCACGAAAATATCTACACCAGCTTTTGACATCAACGAATGAAATTGCAGTGTTCGCTCAGGACTTAGGGCAACTGCAACTGTGACACCAGCACTTTTCAGGAATTCGATTCTTTGAATGATCAGTGCTTCTTGAATGTCTTTCGAGTAGAACTTTTGCAGTACGGAATTGTCATGGAGTTTTGATCTGATTTGCTGATAGGCCTCGCTTGGATCCTCATAGCGTGTCCAAAGTCCCTCAACATCAAGCACGGCCAACCCGCCGAGATTTGAAATCGTTACAACACTTTCAGGGGATGCAATTGAGTCCATTGGAGCAGAAATAATTGGATGTTCAAACTGATAGGCATCGATTTGCCAATTGAGGTTTACATCCTCAGCATCGCGTGTTCGACGACTTGGCACGACGGCTATATCGTCCAGCGAAAAAGCTTCACGGGCTCGCTTGCTTCTGCCAACATCAAATTCACTCATACTGCTCGCTATCGTCGGTAGTTCGGTGCTTCATTCGTCAATTGGATGTGGTGGGGATGACTTTCCTTCAATCCAGCAGGAGTAATCTTCACAAATTCACCATTCGCCTTGAGATCAGCAACTGTTGCACTCCCCGTATAACCCATCGAGGCTCTAAGCCCACCGATGAGTTGGTGAACCACTGCTGCCACTGGCCCGCTGTAAGGGACTTGACCTTCAACCCCCTCGGGTACGAGTTTGTCATCACTTGCAACATCATCTTGAAAATATCGATCCTTCGAATACGACCGCTTGGTTCCACGACTTTCCATCGCTCCAAGAGAACCCATACCTCTATATGACTTGTATTGCTTGCCATTGACAAACACAACATCGCCCGGCGCTTCAGATGTTCCTGCAAGAAGTGACCCAATCATTACTGTATCGGCACCTGCAACGAGTGCTTTTGCAATGTCGCCGCTGTATTGGAGGCCACCATCACCAATAACTGGAACTCCCGCTTTCTTCGCAACACTCGCTGCATTGAAAATTGCCGAAAGTTGTGGGACGCCAACTCCCGCCACAACACGCGTTGTGCAGATAGAGCCTGGACCAACACCAACTTTTAGTGCATCAGCACCAGCATCAATAAGTGCGCGAGCTGCTTCTGCAGTTGCAATGTTTCCGCCAATCACATCAACGCTCGAGTTCTTTTTGATCAATGAAATCATGTCGAGCACTCCACGTGAATGGCCATGCGCTGTGTCAACTACCACGAAATCGACTCCTGCTTCAATGAGCAGCATCGCTCGTTGATAGGAATCATCACCCGTACCAACAGCCGCGCCAACAAGCAAACGGCCAGATGAGTCTTTCGAGGAGAGTGGGTACTGATCGCGTTTTACAAAGTCTTTTACAGTGATGAGTCCTTGCAAAATTCCAGCATCATCAATTAACGGAAGTTTTTCAACCTTGTTGCTACGTAGCAATTCGAGTGCCGCTTCGTTACTGATACCAACTTTGGCAGTAATGAGTGGCATTGGTGTCATTGCATCTTTAACTTTAATAGTTCGGTTGTCATGAAATCGCATGTCGCGATTTGTAATGATGCCAAGCAACACACCTTGAGCATTAACAACTGGTGCGCCGGAAATGCGGTAGTGCCGACACAATTCATCAACTTCGGCAAGAGTTTGCTCTTCTGAGCATGTCACTGGATTTGTAACCATTCCCGATTCAGATCGTTTTACGAGGTCAACTTGCTGGGCTTGAACTTCTGCTGGCATATTCCGGTGTAAGACGCCCACTCCACCTTGGCGAGCCATTGCAATTGCCATTCGTGCTTCAGTGACAGTGTCCATAGCGGCTGAGAGAAGTGGGACGTTGATTACAAGGTTTTTGGTTAGTTTGGTTTGCGTGGAAACTTCGCTCGGCAAAACTTCGCTATAGCGCGGAAGCAACAGGACATCGTCGTACGTAAGGCCGGTTACTGCCCCTAAGTCCACGTCTTTGCTCACTTCTTCACCCTTCCAAGACTGCGAAGTCTAGTGAGGGGAAATAAAGACATTTTTAGGCAAGTGCCGCTTTTGAGAGCAATGAAATCGCATGGGTAATGGAGGTAACTCTGGTGACACCCTCCGGCAGATTTTCATCCCAGCCAGGCCCTCCAGCAAATACCTTTAAGCCAGGCTTTTGAAATGGCAATCCAGCCAATCTCGCAGATTCCGCAATGTATGAAGTTTGTGCCCAGACCAATACTGCAGAAGGTCCTAGTTTTTGAATTGAGTTGACAAGTGCATCGTGTGGCACTCGTGCTCCCAATGAACGAACCCCAATGTTCTTTTCACTAAGTCCCGCAGCGACTGCATAGAGTGGTAG
>JAURLB010000100.1 GCA_030831445.1 Candidatus Nanopelagicales bacterium
AGAGTTTCGCGGTTGTAACGCGCGCCGTGGCAAACCTCGCATGGCACGTACACATCAGGCAAAAAGTTCATTTCTATCCGGAGAGTTCCGTCGCCAGAACAAGATTCGCATCGTCCGCCTTTAACGTTAAATGAGAATCGCCCTTGGAGGTACCCACGAATTTTTGCCTCCGCAGTCTCAGCAAAAAGTTTTCGCACATGATCAAAGACACCCGTATACGTTGCTGGATTTGAACGCGGTGTTCGACCAATTGGGCTTTGATCCACATGAACAATCTTGTCGATGTTTTCAAATCCAGATATTTTCTTATGTTTTCCTGGCAACTCGTTTGATCCGTATATTTTTCGAGCCATTCCTTTGTAGAGAATGTCATTGACGAGTGTGGACTTTCCACTTCCACTCACGCCGGTGACGGCAGTGAAAACAGAAAGTGGGAATTCGACCGTTATATTCTTGAGATTGTTTTCACTTGCACCCTCGATGCGAATGACGTGGCCTTTTTCGATCGGTCGGCGCACTTCCGGCACCTCAATTTTCTTTCGACCTGAAATGTATGCACCAGTGAGCGATCGTTCACTTGAAATGAGATCTTGATACGTACCGCTCACCACAATTTCGCCACCATGCTCCCCTGCGCCTGGCCCAATATCAACCAACCAGTCTGCAGCTCGAATGGTGTCTTCATCGTGTTCGACGACGATAAGCGTGTTGCCAAGGTTTCTCAAGCGCTCCAGAGTTTCGATGAGTCTGTGATTATCTCGTTGATGCAACCCAATCGATGGTTCATCCAATACGTACAACACGCCAACAAGTCCGGAGCCAATTTGTGTGGCTAAACGAATCCTCTGAGCTTCCCCACCAGCAAGCGTTGCGGCTGCTCGATCAAGAGAGAGGTAATCGAGACCGACGTCAACCAAAAATCGCAGTCGTTCAATCACTTCTTTCAAAATTCGACTTGCAATAGTTGCTTGCGTTTTTGGAAGCTTTAATTTTTCAAGGAACTCTAAACACTCCCCAACTGGCTTCTGAGAGACTTCAGCAATGTTGAGATTTCCGACTCGAACATGCAAACTAAACTGCTTCAATCGCTTGCCGCTACATTCGGGACAATCCACTAGCCGCATAAACGATTCGTAACGTTCACGCGAATAATCTGATTCAGTTTCAGCGTGTTTGCGTTGAATGAAAGGTATAACTCCCTCGTATCCTGTTTCATATGTTCGAAGGCGCCCATACCGATTCTTGTATTTCACTACCACTTCATGGTCATACCCGTAGAGCACCGCCTTTTTGGCTTTTGCAGGTAATGAACGCCATGCGGTATCTAATGAGAAACCAATATCTTCGCCGAGGGCCTCTAGGAGTCGTCCGTAATATTCAGATAAGTGGTTAGATGACCAGATTCCAATTGCACCATCACGAATGCTTGCTTCTGGGTCTACGATGACGAGTTCTTCGTCCACTTCCAACTGGTGTCCAAGTCCATCGCATACAGGGCAGGCACCAAATGGTGAGTTAAACGAGAACGAGCGAGGTTCGAGCGCATCAAAAGATATGCCGTCTTTCGCGCACGCGAGATGTTCACTATAAAGCACTTCACCCTTTGAAGAACCCGGCGAAACGTAGTCGACAAGCACCACGCCATCGCCCAAGCGCAACGCATTCTCTATCGAATCTGTGATCCGCGCTCGCGCCGAACTTTTGACCTGCAATCGATCAATCACGACATCAATCGTATGTTTCTCTTGCTTCTTCAGTTTAGGAACTTCGGCTAAATCAAAGACTTCACCGTTCACTCGAACACGAGAATATCCTTGAGTTGCAAGCATGCGAAATACGTCAAGAAATTCTCCTTTTCGCGCCTTTACTATCGGAGCGAGTACCAGGAACTTTTCGCCTTCGGGCATTTTGAGAATTTGATCAACTATTGCCTGCGGTGTCTGACGAGCAATCGGTTCGTCACATTCTGGGCAGTGCGGTTGACCAACGCGTGCAAAGAGCAGTCGTAAGTAGTCATAGACTTCCGTAATTGTTCCGACAGTCGACCTGGGATTTTTCGAAGTAGCCTTTTGGTCTATGGATACCGCTGGGCTTAGTCCATCAATGAAATCAACATCAGGTTTATCGAGTTGCCCCAAAAATTGTCGAGCGTAAGCCGACAAACTTTCAACATATCTACGTTGGCCCTCGGCAAAGATGGTGTCGAAAGCCAAACTTGATTTGCCAGACCCCGAAAGCCCGGTGAACACGCAAAGAGCGTTGCGCGGAATTTCAAGGGATACGTCTTTGAGGTTATGTTCGCGGGCACCCCTGACCACTAAATGTGTATCGCTCATTTCCTTCGTCTTTCAAGCACTAGGGACCAGACCACACTCACAAACAAAACAAAAACAATGAATGACAATGACATTGGAGTCGAAATATAAAAGACTTCAACATTAAAGGCCGCCGAAATTCCCATCAAAAGTAGTTTGAATCCGATAAAGAACAGAATGACAGACAGTCCTTTTGCTAGTTGTGAAAGTCGGTTCACCAATCCCTGCAGTAGAAAAAATAACTGTCGCAAACCCATCAAGGCAAATGCATTGGCCGTAAGCACTATCAATAACTCGTTGCTCAATCCCAACACTGCAGGAATACTGTCGAGCGCAAACATGATGTCGGTCGCGCCAATTGCGACCATTACCAACATCAATGGTGTTACATGTTTCACTCCACCAATGCGTGTGAAGAGTTTCGTTCCCGCGTAGTCACTTGTCAGTGGCCAAACTTTCCCTATCAGCCGAATTGCCCGTGAATGACGGGGATCAAAATCTTCGGCCCCATCTTCGCGCAATACTTTGAACGCGGTGTAGAAGAGAAAGAGTCCAAAGAGTATGAAAATTGGTTGAAACGCTTGGACCGCATTTAAACCAATTGCGATAAGGATTGCTCTGAAGAACAGGGCCAGTAACACACCAACGAGAAGAACCCGATGTTGCAACTCCTTTGGAACTGAAAATGCTGAAATGATTACAAGAAAAACAAATAAGTTGTCGACACTCAAACTGTACTCGGTGAGAAATGCCGCATAAAACTCTGTGGCGAAACCCGCGCCGAAAAGCATCCAGATGACGAGTCCGTAGAGCACTGCTAGTACCACATAAAAAATCACCCAACGGGTAGCTTCTCGAGTCGAAAACGCATGTGGTCGGCGTTCAACAATCCAAAAGTCCGCGAAAAGCACAGCGACGAAACCTACGAGCGTTGCTATCCAAAGCCAGGTTGGGACATTCATCAAGGTTTCCTTA
>JAURLB010000009.1 GCA_030831445.1 Candidatus Nanopelagicales bacterium
ATCACAGAAGTTCCTTAGAAAGAATCAGACAGACTTGAACACTACAGCAAGGAAGCGAATAGAGTGGTGGTTATGGCACGTGATGAAGTCTGGTTTGCCCAGACTGTTGAAACCTATCTCCATCCGCTCTATTCTTTTATCTATCGGCGCTCCACGGGGCTAGATCCTGGCTTGAGTTCACCTGATGACATTCTGGCCGATACGTGGGCAATTGCTTGGCAGAAAAGGGAGCAAGCGCCAGAAGACGAGGAACTTGTACCGGCCTGGCTCTACCAAATCGCTCGCCATCTCCTAGCGAATCACATAAGACGAACCCAGACTTTGCGTAAGCACACTGCCGCACTCGATCCTGACCTAGTTTCACGAGTCAACGCTGAAAGTTTGGTGATCGCAGATGATGAGCTACGTCGCATCTTTAGTCTTCTTACAGACGGTGAGAAAGAAGTATTAGCCCTCAAATTGTGGGAGGGTCTTGAGCCTCGACAGATTGCGCATGTCACCTTGAGCACGCCAAATGCCGTAAGTCTCAAGCTTCACAAGGCTCGAAAAAAGATTTCTGAGTTTTACGAGAAAGAAAACCAAGACTTATAACACGTAAAGGGTGGAAAGGAAATACTATGAATATCGAAGACTTTGAGTCACGCTTTAAGAAACATGATCCCGCATCATCGCTTGATCGGAATTTGACACCCTCTCAAATCGCCCAGCAAGCAATGGATCGCGAAGTAGGAAATGTCGCTCCCATTGCGACCTGGAGTCGCAAGCGCAAAGTGATTTCAGCAGTTGCCGCAGGGCTACTTTTTGTTGGTGTGTCTGGCCCACTGATGAGTGGGGCAATGACTGCCGGCGGGTCAGAGCGATTTGTGTTTGGTTCAAGCCCAGTTTCAAGTGAACAAATGCGAATGGGCAATCTGGACTCACTTTCGAGCTCAGATATGAAAATTGGTATGCCATATATGTATAGCTACTACATATTTGAATCTGACATTGAATTGTCAACTCAATCGACCTCAGCAATGACCTACAATGTCGTTGCTCGCGACGATGCTGAGCAAGTTGGTCGCGATCTCGCCAGCTCATTCGGAATTTCAAAACTGACTACGAGCGAATATGACGAAAATACTTTGCTTTTTGAAAGTGAAGATAAGTATTTTGCGATTTATCTTTCAGACAGTTTCACTTCGGTCAGTTATTCGAATTACACCAATGATCCGTGGAAGGATTGCTACGTTGAGATTCGAGATCCAGATGGGTCCACCACTTCAAGTGATTCGGATTCCGTTGAAGAATGTCTTCCAAAAGCGGAGAACCTGCCTAGCCAGTCAGAAGCAAAACGACTCGCCACTCAACTCATCAACTCCATTGGACTCGATTCCTCGGGTTACAAATTTGAAGTTTGGGCCGATTCGGCTTATGTCTCTGTCACTGCAACAGAGTATTTAGATGGACACATGACACCTGTGTCATGGAACGTCACCTACACGAGCAATTCACAAATCGCTTGGCTGTATGCAAGTTTGACAGAACTTGAAGAGTTTGGTGAATACGATGTCATCAGCGAAGCTGCGGCATTAGAGCGAATCAATGAACTGAATACCTCAAGAATTGATGCCTTTGATATGCCGTCGATGACCAATCAACCAGAAGACAAGCTCTCTGAGGATCTTTCTGGCACAAGTGAACCTGGAAATTCTGGAAGTGCTACTTCAGAGCCAAATCCTGGTTCAACGGATAAACCCGTTGAAACTCCTGAACCGATCGTGGATCCAACATACACATTCGAACCGCAAATAGTTCATGTGACCAGAGTGGTATTGACGTATGAGACCTTCTGGTTAGCTGACGGTAGCGTCGTTTGGTTACCAACCTATCAATTCTTCGGCTACATCGATGGTGAGAATGTTGATGAAAACTATCCACTTGGCACCATCGTCGCACTGTTTGATGAAGCACTCGACCTCGAGAGCCTTTATGGTCCGGGGATAAGTGCGAGAACACTCGATTAGGACAATGAAAAAGACCGCTTAGCTAAGTGCTAGGCGGTCTTTTTATTACGCTTGCGATGTGAAAAGCGGGAACAATGCCTAAGTCACTCATCATCCATGCCGGATTTCTGAAGACCGGAACAACATCACTGCAGGCAAGTTTGCACGAACATGCTGATCAACTTCTGAAAGAGCATGTGTTCTATCCACGAGTCATAAACCCACACCTTGCCGTGGAAGCAGATCATCACTTTGCTGCAATCGCTCTCATTGGCAAGACAGAGGGATGGCAAGACGAAGATCGCTCACTGCCAGCTGAACCCATCGAATCTTGGTTAACCCTTGCTCGTGCGTACCGAAAATTTGATGGAATTTCTATTTTTAGTTCAGAAATGCTCAGCGAACTTACAGTTGAAAACATTCAACGAGTGAAAAGTGACACCGACAACATCCCCACCAAGGTCATTTTTAGTATTAGACCGCTAGCGAAAATGCTACCAAGCGCGTATCAGCAGAAAATAAAATTCGGTCTTATCAAAGTAAGTTATGAACAATGGCTTGAACACATCTTTACTGATGGCACCGCAGCAAGCGACCAGTTCTGGTTGCGCCATAACCACCCAGAAGTGTTGAAACGTTGGGCAGCGGTATATGGTGACGAAAATATTCATCTTGTTGTCGTTGATGAACGTCAGCCGGAATTCCTTTTCAGAGCCTTTGAACAGATTGCAGGGATAAAGACTCAACTCAGCATTCCTGAGCGGTTAGGAAAAAACAGATCGCTCTCAATTGAAGAAATGTCTCTCATGCGTGCCATCAATCGAAGATTTCGCAAAGCCCACGACTGGGAGGACTATCGGATTTTTATTCGGGAATCTGCCGCGAAAGGCTTAACTGATCGGTCAGAATTAAGAGAGGGCCATCACAAGTTAAAGACTCCCGGATGGGCAGTGAAGAAGGCGAGTGACCTCTCAGCGTCTTTTGTGTCTGAAATCGAGTCCTTAAAGATACAGACTCATGGCGACCTTCAGCGTCTCAAAAGTGCAGATATAGAAACAGGTGAAAATAGTTTCGTCGAAACAATTGATGTCAAGACTGTAGCAGCCATGTTTTCAGAATATGAACGAAGCAAACTCGTTCGCAATGTTCCTACCGAATTGCTTGTGTCTGAACTAAAACAGCGTATCAAAAACAGACTGAATCGCAGCTTGCGTTTTATGCGCCGTCGCTAAACATTGAAACGAAACTCGACAACGTCTCCATCGGCCATGACATACTCTTTTCCTTCAACTCTAGCTTTACCACGTGCTCGTGCCTCTGCGATAGATCCGCATTCAACGAGATCATCAAAGGAAACTATTTCAGCCTTGATGAAGCCTTTCTGGAAATCTGTGTGAATTACACCCGCAGCTTCGGGAGCGTTAGCTCCGATTGGAATGGTCCATGCGCGGGCCTCTTTGGGGCCAGCGGTGAGGTAGGTTTGAAGACCGAGTGTTTCAAATCCTGCTCGCGCAAGCATCGTCAACCCACTTTCAGACTGACCAACGGACTTTAAGAGCTCGAGTGCCTCTTCGTCAGAGAGTTCAACTAGTTCACTTTCTAACTTGGCGTTGAGAAAAACTGCTTCAGCCGGCTTTACTAGGTCTCTCATTCGAGACTGGAAATCGTCATCTGAAAGCTCGGCCTCATCGACATTGAAGACATACAGAAATGGCTTTGCGGTCAATAAAAAGAGTTCTCGCAAAATCGCTCTATCCAAACCTGATTCAAAAATAGTGTGCCCGCGCTGTAAGACTTCTTGCGCTTTCGTGGCTTCATCCAACAGTGCGGTTTTCGTCTTGTCATTTCTGGCTTCTTTTTGTAAACGTGGGAGCGCTTTTTCTAAAGTTTGCAAATCAGCCAAAATCAATTCAAAATTAATTGTTTTGATGTCATCCGTGGGTGATACTTTTCCTTCAACATGAATTACATCAGTGTCGCTGAATGCCCGCACAACCTGACAAATTGCATCTGACTCTCGAATATTGGCTAGAAACTTATTACCCAGCCCTTGACCCTCACTTGCTCCTTTGACAATTCCTGCGATATCAACAAATGTCACGGTCGCTTCGAGAATTCTCTCACTATGGAAAATCTCAGCTAACTTATTCAAGCGA
Organism: Candidatus Nanopelagicales bacterium; assembly: GCA_030831445.1. Classification (GTDB taxonomy): domain Bacteria; phylum Actinomycetota; class Actinomycetes; order S36-B12; family UBA5976; genus JAFMIT01. The sequence goes on from JAURLB010000009.1 coordinate 4,142, forward strand.
GAATCAGGAACTCCAACGACGCCGGTGTTCGGCTCTATGGTGGCGAACGGATAGTTTGCTGCTAAGACATCATTCTTGGTCAAAGCGTTAAAAAGAGTTGATTTTCCAACATTTGGAAGGCCAACAATTCCAATAGTTAATCCCATTGGGCAAAGCCTAGTCCAAATTGTCAGGTTCTAAAGTCATAATGTCGCTATGGAAATCATCGTAGCGAGCATCGTCTTCTTTATCGTAGGACTGGCCATTGGTTCAGTTCTAGCGCGTGCAAAAAACTCTGCAAGTGACACAGTTGTTCCACAATTGGAGGAGCGAGTCCGTCTACTTGATGAGCAAAAGAAAGGTCTCGAATTACAGGTTCGTTCTCAGGAATCATTAATACAAGCTCTTGATCCATTACGTGAACAAGTGAAGGAACTTCGAGAGGCTGCGCAAAAGGCTAAGGAAGACCAAGGGCGAGATGCAGAAAACATTAAAGAGCAATTGAAGAATCTCAATGAAGTTAATGAAGCGGTCAAGAATTCGACACAGCAACTCTCAACTGCTTTAACAAAAAATACTGAGCGCGGGCGTTGGGGTGAAGTTCAATTGGAGCAAATTTTGCAAGCATCCGGATTACTTCCAAATGTCAATTTTGTGATGCAAAAAGCTTTTACTGTGAACGGCAAAGAAATCAAGCCCGATTGCGTCGTTTTCTTTCCTGACAAATCGAATATCGTGATTGATTCAAAAGTACCATTTGATAAATTTGAGTCATCACTCACAGTACAAGATGAAGCCGAACGTAAGAAACTTCTGAAAGAACATGCTACAGCCGTTTTGAAACATGCAAAAGACTTAGTAGATAAAAATTATCATGAACTCTCAAATGGACTCGAATTTGTGATTCTCTTCATGCCGTTTCCTTCACTTCTTGATGCAGCCATTGAAGGCAATAGCGGCATAATCAGTGATCTTGAGAAATTGAAAATTATTCCAGCGACGCCAACGAGTATTGTCGGATTGCTGAACATGATTCATTTTGCATGGAGACGAAATGAGTTAGCGGATAACACTTTGAAAATTAGCCAACTTGCAAGTGTTCATCTGAATAATTTGAATGCCATGTTTGACGCTGTGAAGCGACTAGGGAATAGTCTCGGAACAAGCCTTAATGCGTTTAATGATGTTGCAAGTCGCCTCGATAATACTGTCCTTGGAAGCGCTAAGCGTCTTCGCGCTCTAGGCGTGAGTGTGAATCAGGAATTACCTTCCACGATAGAGCCTGTAGAAAAGTCTGTGCGCGAGATTGGAACTTCGCCAGAAATTGCAGATATTCAAGAGATTGAAACCGAAGAAGACGAGTAACCTGTCTCTGTGTCTAGTTTGTACCGAACATCAAAGGCGAAGCATCCTGCTGCTAGACCTGTTACAACAAACACTGAACTGAATCTCAACCTACCCTCGACGACCGGACAATCAAGTGCAGGACTTACGGCCGCTGGAGTCTTCGTTGTGAGCGGATTCATCATCTTCGTAATCGGTCTTCTTGACACTTTGATTTTTGGAACACACACGTGGTTGACAACCATTGCATTTGTGGTGGGGAATATTTTCGTTGCAACTCGCACAAGCACACGCTCCCCTTGGGCTGCTTGGACTGCGCCAGTCATCACGTTGTTTATCATGCTAGTCATCACGACACCGCTTGGTGATAATCAACTTGGTGGAACCCTCATCACGATACTTCTTGGCACACTACTTGGATTATCCGATCGAACTTGGTTCATTGTTATTGTTACAGCAACCTGCTGGGTGGTTTCGCGAAGAAATGAAGTGCGTGAAAAGTCACGGCAGCGTCAACTTGCACGAACCAGACGTAATTAAGCTTGTTTTGCTTTCAGATCTTTTCTGAGTTCGGTCGGTAAAGAAAAAATCAAAGTTTCTTTTGTTTGCTCAACTTCTTCGACATCGCCAAACCCACGCTCAGCAAGCCAAGCAAGCACACCGGTGACAAGTTCTTCAGGTACAGAAGCACCAGACGTAAGACCAACAACTACAACATTGTCCAAAATCGAATCACTCAATTCCCCTGCGCCATCAACGCGGATTGCTGACTTTGCACCGCAGTCAAGTGCTACTTCAACAAGTCGCACAGAGTTGGACGAATTGGCGCTACCCACCACAATCATCAAATCACATTGTGGTGCGATGATTTTGACTGCGGCTTGCCTATTCTGGGTTGCGTAACAAATATCATCACTTGGAGGAGGTTGAAGGTTTGGTAAACGTTTATTCAGTCGATCTACCGTCTCAAGTGTTTCGTCAACTGACAACGTCGTCTGAGATAACCAAATCACTTTCTCATCTGTCGGTAAGTCCATCGAGTCCGCTGATTCAGGCCCATCCACTAAAACCATAGCCTCTGGCGCTTCACCCATGGTTCCTTCAACTTCTTCGTGACCTTCGTGCCCAATAAAAATAATTTTGTATCCATCGGCGGCAAATCGCTTTGCTTCGCTATGAACTTTTGTAACGAGTGGACACGTCGCATCAATAGTCTTGAGGTTGAGGTCTTCGGCTTGCGCTCGAACTGCAGGTGAAACACCATGCGCACTAAAAACAACAGTGGAACCTGCTGGAACTTCATCAAGTTCTTCGACGAAAATTGCCCCACGCTTTTTCAGTTCACTCACCACAAATTTGTTATGCACGATTTCTTTTCTGACATAAATAGGGGCACCGTAGGTGTCCAAAGCCTTCTCGACCGCGATTACTGCACGATCAACACCTGCACAGTAGCCACGAGGGGCCGCCAACAGGACTTTTTTGGAGGAACTCATAGGGTGATGCTAAACGCTTGAGACGAAGTGTGCCTCGGCACCATAAATGTCTGAGCGGTGTGGTGAAGTATCCCTGTGAGCGAATCGATAGAAACAGCCTCAAAACCCGGCAAGAGCCCTGAAGAGGCCATTTCTGTTCAGACCCTCAGCCAGATGATGGGTGCTCACATTTCTCGCCTCGGGCAGGTGTGGGTAGAGGGTGAGGTGCTTTCAGCCAAGCTCTATGGTCAAATGTATTTCATCTCGTTTCGAGACTTGGAAAACGAAATTGGAATTGAAGTAGTCGCAGGCACTTCGGTCGTTGATAAATTACCTGAGCCACTGGACAAAGGTTCCAAAGTTTTGCTTCATGTTTCTACTGAATGGTGGACGAAACGTGGTGAGGTAAAGTTTCGAGTCCGCGAAATCAGGCCACTTGGCCTCGGTGAACTCCTTGTTCGAATTGAGATGTTGCGAAATGCGCTGCGTGCAGAAGGGCTCTTCGATCCAGAACGCAAGAAGCCACTGCCTTTTTTGCCAAGAAAAGTTGGTTTGATAACTGGTCGAGATACCGATGCTCTAAAAGACGTTGTAGTGAATGCCCGCAGGCGTTGGCCGGCGACACACTTCGAAATCAGGGAGATACCCCTCCAGCAACCTGACACACCATTGCTGACAATCAACGCTCTGAACGAACTGCAGGCAATTGCTGAGGTTGATGTGATCGTGATTGCACGTGGTGGCGGATCTTTCGCAGATTTGTTGCCGTGGAGCGATGAAGGTTTAGCGCGAGAAGTTGCCAAAGCATACAAAC
>JAURLB010000101.1 GCA_030831445.1 Candidatus Nanopelagicales bacterium
CTGCAAAAACTGCCCCGCGAACATTTGGCCACGTGATTCGACGTAACACCTGAAACGCATTAAATCCAAGCGTTCGAGCTACCTCTTCCTGTTTTGATGATTGTGACAATAATGCAGCACTTGCTGCCAAATACACATACGGGCTCGTTAGTAGACTCAAAATTATCCAGGCAGGAACAAATCCCCGAACCGAAGGAAAGTTAGTGAGCCAAGTTAAGGCTGCAACATATGAAGGTATGGCAAAAGGTAAAACAGCTAGGAATGTGAAGAATTTTTTAAGACGTATGTCACTTCGAATAATCAGCCATGCCTGGGAAAATCCAACGAGCATTGCGGTGAAGGTCACTGCAATAACGAGAAGCCCGCTATTGAGTAGCAATCCAATACTGCGCTCAGAAAACACCACTGCCTGCACTTCGGTAACACCAATTTCGAGAGATCTCACCAGCAGATAGAGCATTGGCAAGGTGGTAACAAGTGCACCAAAAACCGCCAGAAAAGTGAGTTCTCTTGGCGGTCTTCGTTTTTGAGGTTTGATGCTCAGAGTAATCCCACATCACTCAAGAGTTCGAGTGTTGTTTGCAAACTACTCAAACTTGTTAGATCAATCTCAGGTTTATTAATGCTTATTAGGTCAGGTAAGTCTGCAGCAGGTACAACACCCTCTACTAGGGGATACTCAAAAGTCGTATCAACAAAAAATTGTTGGGTCTCTTTCGATAAAAGCCATTCAATAAATTTCAATGTCGACTCGGAACTATTGAGTGCACCAACACCTGCAACATTCACAAGGTTTCCAATATCGTCAGATTCAAACCAGGCAATCTTGGAAGTCATATTCTCTGTGCCAATTTCTTTTGCTTTGGCATACCAGTAATAGTGATTGATAAGTCCTACATCAACTTGGCCTGCTTCAACTGCTTCAAGAATCACATCGTTGGATTCGTAGAGAACAGCATTGTCATTCATGGCAACGAGAAAGTCGCGAGCAATACTTTCTCCCTTCAACACTCGAAGTGCTGTAACGAACGCTTGGAATGACGCATTCGTTGGCGCAATTCCAACCCTTCCTTTCCAAACTGGATCCATCAAGTCAAGTACTGAACTTGGCACTTCGCTTACAGTTTCGGGGTTGTAGTTGATGACTCGAGCACGACCAGACACACCAACCCATTTGCGTGTGCCAGATTGGTAGATCGATGGGACAAGTGACGTGATGCGACTGGGAAGTTCCACCAAGATATTTTCTGCCTCGAGAGCACCGAGCGATCCAGCGTCTTGGGAAAAGAAGACATCCGCTTGACGGTTATCGCCCTCTTCAAGTATTTGGGCGGCAAGATCTGCAGAATCCCCGTATCGGACCTCAATGCCGATGCCTGTCTCATCGGTGAATTTCTCAAAGAGTGGGGCGACAAGAGTTTCGCTCCGGCCCGAATAGATGGTGATGCTCTCCGGTGAATTGTTTGATGACTCAGAGGCGCAGCCAGTGAGTGCACCGAGACCAAGGACGAGGGCAAGGCTCGCGGTCATCAGTTTCTGCACGATTTTCCTTTCAAGATTAGGTAAGGTAAACCTTACAGGAGACTTAGATTTGAGGCTAATTGGTTGCACGAGTAGTCCGCTTTACCCTTCTCACGTGGATAAAGACGAGCAGCACAATCAGGAGTACTTTGATGCTCATCTGCACGAATATTCCTCGAAGCGAATCAAAGGTGTTGCGGGCGAAATCAAGCGTCTACTCGAGGGCTCACATGCGATATCAATCTGTGACGTGGGAAGCGGTACAGGTTCAAACTTACATAAGTTATCTTCACAACTTACGACATCGCGCCGTGTTGCTTTTGATATTAGTGAAAAGTCTTTGCAGAGAATCACCGAAAAGTATCCTGAAATTGAAACGAAACAACTTTCAATCTTAGATCAATCTGAACTGAGTGAGTTTTCGCAGACATTTGACGTGGTCTTACTTGCGGCTGTGCTGCACCATCTTGTCGGCGCAACACCGCAAACTTCAAAAGTGCACGCAATAGATGGATTGCACAATGCGCTCTCATTAGTAAAGCCAGGCGGGCTTCTCGTTATTTTGGAACCTGTTTTTACTCCAACCTGGGCTATGAAACTGCTCTTCTATGTGAAAAAGTTTTTGACTTCAATCAGTAATAAACGTATCTCAATCGCTGGTTACTGGAACAACATAGGGGCACCGCTTGTCATGATGTATTCAGAACGTGAGGTGAGTTCAATGATTTCAACGTTGAACTACGCTAACCTTGCATCGACGTTGCATCATCAGGGTCAGCTTGGTTGGGTGAGATTTTTCCTCCGAAAGCAAGATGTGGCATTGTTTGTTGTGAGAGATAAGGTTGGAATGTGATAGAACATCGTGGGGGAATGATGAAGCGAATCGTTTTAGTATTTGTAACGTGTGCACTGTTATTGAGTGCGTGTGGCGCTCCATCCTATGCAAACTGGCTCGATGAGTATCGCGAGCAAGAGGTTTCTTGGGAAAATTGCGATAGTAAGCTTTTTGAAGACTCAGAATATTTCGATGCATCTTTCAAAAAGTCAGATGTGAAATGCGCAACGGTAACTGTGCCGATTTCGTATAAAGAGGCTTCCAATTCACAAGACATACAAATTCAATTGATGCTTGATCCCGCAAAGACTGCCAAACGACAGGGGTACCTACTATCAAACCCAGGTGGACCCGGTGAATCTGGAATCTCCTATATTCAAAGTGTTGCCTACCCTGCGTCTATTCGAGATGCCTACGACATTATCGGATTTGACCCGCGTGGAGTAGGCGCGTCAACGCCAGTGAAGTGTGATGATGATTTGGATCTTCGCTCCTATTTTGAATATTACTTTGATTACAAGAATCAAGCCGAAGTTGATGAAGACAAGAAAGCGTCTGATGAATACTACGAAGTGTGTATGGAAAATAATCCACACTGGTGGGCAATGACAACCGAAAACACTGTTCAAGATATCGACATCATTCGCGAGGTACTCTCAGGTGACGAGCCATTGAATTTTGTGGGACATTCCTATGGAACAACCCTTGCTGCTCGATATGTTGCTCTGTTTCCTGAGAATGTTGGCCGCATAATTCTGGATAGTCCAGTGACCGCCAACACCGAGAGCATTGATGAGGAAATTGAATCTGCTAAATCGCTCATGAAATCGCGCAATAGATTGTTCGATAAGTGCGCCAAGGATCCAAAGTGCCCAGGGAGTACTCGAGCCCAAGTTGAGAATAATCTGATCAAGGCTCGCGACTTAATGCTGAAGGGGAAGATGCAGGGTTACTTAGTAACGCAAGTTGAAGATGGATTTTTCGAACGAGGAAATGGAACGTCACCGTATTTAATTATGCGAGCTCTTTTGTATCTCACCTACTTCTCGCTCGAAGAAGCGTATCCAACTTTCAAGATGATCTATCGGGACCTTGTATTGAAAAATGATCCGTGGGGCTTTGAATCTGCAGGTTTGATCATGGATGGCTATGACATGACCGATCTGTCGCGTAACAATTCATATGACATCTTGAATCTTGTCAATTGCCTTGATCGAGATGAACGTGACACGAGAACACCTGAAGAAATTGAAAAAGACGATCGAATTCTTGGGAAAATCGATAAGTTTGAAAATCGTTTCTATGACGTGTATGACTTTGAGCCTGCCCCTGAGGAGCAACCCGGTTGTTTCTGGACGTGGCGAGCATATGAAGATTCAAAGATTCCAGATCCGCCAGCAAACGAACCAGCACTGAAAAACACCTCTGGTAAGCAATTATTTATTGTTGGATCAAAGGGTGACAATGTCACTCCGTATACATGGTCGTTGCAGGTTGCAGAATCATTGAAGTCGAATTTGGTTACATACGGAGGAACCGGACACGCAGTGTTGTTTGGCGGAATTTCCTGCTTGGACGACCTTGCAGAGAAGTACTTGCTCACAGGGCAATTGCCAGCGGGACCAGTCAGTTGCTCAAAGTGAGAAACGTTGCTGGGTTAGCACTTCACTAACTGTCCAAAGTCGCTTTGCTAATTCGGTATCACGCGCTTTAGCCATTGGCGTAACAGCTTTTGGAAACCCACTCCATTCGCCAAGCCCATCTGGTCCGTAGTAACCCGCTCCTACCACTTCAGTAGCAACAGCTGCGTAGAGTTGCGGGAGCGCACCCATGGCTGCAGGTTGGGCAATAACGTTTTCTACCTTGCGGAATTGTTGACGAAAGAAACCTTTTACACTTGGCATCACACTCAACGAAAGATTTGTTGCAGAGTAACCGGGGTGCGCTGCAACTGAGAGAACTTCGGATTTACTTTGAATTAGTAAACGTTGTAGTTCAAAAGCAAAGAGCAAATTTGCCAATTTGCTCTGAGCGTAAGCTCCCCAAGCCGAATATTTCTCGCTGAACATCAAATCATCAAAGTTGATTTTTCCTGCTTTGTGAGCATTTGATGACACAGTGACAATTCGTCCAGACACTGAATCAATTTTCTTGAGCAGAAGCAGGGTTAGAGCAAAGTGACCTAAATGATTCGTACCAAACTGAAGTTCAAACCCGTCATCAGTTAATGCTCGCGGAGGCGCCATGACTCCGGCATTATTTATCAAGATGTCGATTGCCTTGTAGGGCAGGGTATCGGCAAACTTTCGGATACTCTGCAAACTTGCAAGATCAAGTTCTCGAACATCTACGATGTTTGCGACTTCCCCTAGTTGCTTTTTCGCGGCCTTGCCTTTTTCTGTGTTTCGGCAAGCCATGACTACGGTTGCTCCAGCTGTTGCCAACGCACGAACATTCTCTAAACCGAGCCCGCTATTGCCACCAGTCACGATGACAACTTTGTTCTCAAGGCGTGGAACTAAGTGCTCATTCCATTGAATCTGTTGCAGAGACTTTGTCATAGTGATTCCTTTTAGTATTGGGAAAGTGCTTTTCTTCGGTTCAGTTGTTCGATGAGTTCATCGAGTTTTGTGCCTCGTGTTATCTCAATCCACAGTTGGTGGGAGGGTGCTGCTTTTGCCCGACTAAGAAGTTGTGTTTTTCGGCTTGAGTGTGTTGTGTATGCCCACATGACCACATTTTCCTCTGGCTTACTCTTGAACAGATTTCTCACTCGCTCTCGATTGCCATTCCACAGAACTTCTTTGAATAGAACTCTTTGTAAAGATCGTTTCACGATTCGGTACATCACAATCCGTTTTGACAAGTTGAAATACAGCACCACATCCGCATCGCGAATGACAAGATCTCCAAGTTTGCTTCCATAGTTTCCATCCACAATCCAACCGTCATGAACTTCGAGAGCATGTGCCATAGCAGAGGTGATTTTCTCGGCGAAAACTTCTTGGGATTCCTCTTGCCAATTCGGTAGGTGGTAGAACGAGTCAAGCTCAATCCATGGCAGATTGAGTTGCCGGGAAAGGTGTGTTGCAAGCGTTGATTTACCTGATCCGGTAGTGCCAACGACTGCAATTTTCATGCCTGCAGGGTAATCCAATCCAGAAGCGGATTTCAGGGCGAGACTTTGCTTGCACTATTCTTCGCGGGCTACGCCCCCTTAGCTCAGTAGGTAGAGCGTCTCCATGGTAAGGAGAAGGTCTACGGTTCGATTCCGTAAGGGGGCTCGCTTCCCGCACTAGTGTGGGAGGGGGCGGGGTAGCTCAGCCTGGTAGAGCAAGCGGCTCATAATCGCTGCGTCGCCGGTTCAAATCCGGCCTCCGCTACAACAACCGCTGCACCTGCAGCACCGAACAAGGCAAGGAGTCGCTCATGGCGAAAAAAGGAACCGATGTCAGACCGAAAATTACTCTCGCGTGTGGCGACTGTAAGGGTAGGAATTACATAACACGTAAGAATCGACGAAACGATCCAGACCGAATCGAATTGTCTAAATTCTGCCCGGTATGTTCCAAGCACACAGTGCATAAAGAAACTCGTTAATTCGTTACGATTTTCAAATGGCTGTCAAGACCACGAGTATCGGACTCAGTTTTGATTCCGCTGAAACCTATTTGGTTGGGCGTGAAAAGATTCGTGAGTTCGCTACTGCAGTGGGCGAACAATCAGCATTATGTCATTCGCTGGCAAGTGCGAGAGCACATGGTTATGACGACCTTGTTGCGCCTCTAACTTTTCCTATTGTGATCACACTCGAACTCATGAGTCACGTAACGAGTAGTGAACAAGTCGGGATTGACTGGACTCGGGTAGTGCATGGCGAACAACGCTTTGTTTACAAGCGACCAGTGATTGCAGGCGATGAACTTCGTGTGACAACTGTCATCGAAGATGTCAAAGCCCTCGGAGCCCATCACGCCATTGTCTTGCGTGGCGATTTGTATGATGCTGCGAACCTGTTGGTCTGCTCTGTGTGGACGAATC
>JAURLB010000102.1 GCA_030831445.1 Candidatus Nanopelagicales bacterium
CCCCAGCCGTCAGTACCTAAGGTTGCAAAATCAGTAGGTACCCAATTTCGGATTTGATCTTGAACTGCGCGCATCCAGTCGCTTACAGCAATCACTGGCCCTTGGGTTGAGGAAAGTCGTTCTGTCACATATGCAGTTTTTCTGTCATGTGGATTGAGGAGATTGTGCTTGTCAATCTGCAGCCCATCTCGACGAAGTTCATTCCACGAGGTGACAGACCAGACATCTGCTGCAACATTCCACTCTTCAAGCAGAAGTCGTTGCGCTTCAAGCGCCCAGTTGATTGCAACACCTGATGCCAATACCTGGGCTCGAAGTCCATCATTTCGGGATGCAGGTGCGTAGAGGTGCATACCTTTCAAAATTCCTTCAACATCTACATTCTCAGGTGCTGCTGGCTGAACATATGGTTCGTTATACACAGTGATGTAGTAGAAAACATTTTCTGGATTCTCACCGTACATCCGGCGAAGTCCATCTTTGAAAATGTAGGCAAGTTCAAATCCGTACGCCGGGTCGTAGGCAACGACACCAGGATTCGTGGATGCAAGCAGGTGCGAGTGGCCATCGTTATGTTGTAACCCTTCACCCATCAGTGTCGTTCGACCTGCTGTTGCGCCAAACGTGAAGCCGCGGGTCATCTGATCCATTGCAAGCCAGAACGAATCTGCAGTGCGCTGGAAACCAAACATGGAGTAGAAGATGTAGACGGGAATCATTGCAACACCATGCGTTGAATACGACGTACCGGCTGCTACGAATGAAGCAACTGATCCCGCTTCATTAATGCCTTCATGCAAGATTTGACCAGATGTGCTCTCTTTGTAGGAGAGCATGAGATCTTTGTCGACGGGTGTGTATTGCTGTCCATGTGGTGAATAAATTTTGAGAGTTGGGAAAATTGAATCCATACCAAACGTACGTGCTTCATCTGGAATGATTGGCACAAAGTGGGCACCAAGACCTTCAATTTTTGTAAGGTCTTTAAGTAGTCGAACAAATGCCATCGTGGTAGCGACATTCTGATTTCCAGATCCGCGCAAAATGACTTCGTAATCTTCATCTTTAGGTTGGATGAGGGCTGGAGCATTGGAATTTCGACGTGGTAATGAACCTCCAAGTGAATCTCTCCGCGCTTTCAAATAGGCAGCTACATCTGAGTCATCTTCAGGCTTGTAGTACGGCGGAAGATAAGGATCGAGTTGTTCGTCGCTAATTGGAATGCGCAACGTGTCGCGGAAGTCTTTCAAATCTTCAAGGGACATTTTCTTCATTTGATGTGTTGCATTTCGTCCAGCAAAGTGAGATCCAAGTTTCCAACCCTTGACTGTTTTCGCCAAAATAACTGTGGGCTGACCCTTATGTTCCATTGCTGCCTTGTATGCCGCATACACCTTGATGTAATCATGGCCACCGCGTTGTAATGCCCAGAGTTCATCGTCTGTCATATGTTCAACAAGTGCCTTCGTGCGAGGGTCTTTATTGAAGAAATTCTCGCGCAAATAAGCGCCATTGGATGCGCGAATGGTTTGGAAGTCGCCATCGAGGGTGTTATTCATGAGTGCAATGAGTGCGCCATCAACATCTTTTGCGAGCAACTCATCCCAGCCGCGTCCCCATACAACTTTGAGAACATTCCAACCAGCACCACGGAAAATCGCTTCGAGTTCCTGAATGATTTTGCCGTTACCGCGCACTGGCCCATCGAGTCGTTGCAAGTTACAGTTAATAACAAAAGTCAGATTGTCGAGTTTTTCTCGCGACGCTAATCCAATCGCACCAAGGGATTCAACTTCGTCTACTTCACCGTCACCCAAAAATGCCCACACATGCTGATCTGACGTATCTTTGATGCCACGGTTATGAAGATAACGATTGAAGCGTGCCTGGTAAATCGCATGGAGTGGTCCAAGCCCCATTGAAACAGTTGGGAACTGCCAAAAATCTGGCATGAGGCGAGGATGCGGATATGACGATACTGAACCTGATGGATGAGAAAGTTCTTGACGAAAACCATTGAGGTCTTCTTCGTTCAACCGACCTTCAAGAAATGCTCGGGCATAAATACCTGGACTGGCGTGACCTTGAAAAAAGATTTGATCGCCACCACCTGCATGATCAATTCCACGAAAGAAATGATTGAAACCAACTTCATACAATGTTGCGGCAGATGCATAAGTTGAGATATGGCCACCGACTGAAAGACCTGGACGCTGCGCTCGATGCACCATGATTGCAGCATTCCAACGGATGTAGGAACGGATACGCGCTTCCATAACTTCGTCGCCGGGATATGCAGGTTCGTCTGCTGGCGCAATCGTGTTGATGTAATCAGTGCTACGAACACCTGGAACTCCAAGATGAGTACGTCCCGAATGACGTAGAAGTTCGAGCATCACTGTTCGCGCACGAGTGACTCCTTTTTCGGCAGCCAGTGCGTCGAGCGATTCAAGCCATTCTTTGGTTTCTTCTGGGTCGGTATCGATGTATTGGCTTGGGATTCCGAAGTCATTGTCGCTCATGGCGTCCTTTTCATACGGGTGCTATCTGCCTCGTGGGTGGTGCTGCAGCGTGCCCATTTTCCCACATCGACAGGTGGGTGTCCAAGTGGAGGTCAGATTGAGCAGAAGTAACCAAATCTTGCTGAAATGCGGCTTGAAAGTTGCTAATTTGCCCACAACCTAGTGGGATACGCTCGTGCAAAATTCGCCGGCGACGAATCTCGTCTCGAGCTTAGGTATTTCTCCATCCTCAATGGTTCTGGAAATCGGCTATGACAACGACTGCTCCGAAGAGGTGCGCAGCGCATTCATCGAAGCTTCAGGTAATGAATTAGTTGATGAAGATTTTTCAGATGCAGTTGATGCTGTCATTGTGTGGTTTAGAAATGATGATGATGACTTAGTTGAGTTGTTGATGGATGCAATTGCGCCTTTGACCGAAAATGGCGTGATTTGGCTGATGACACCAAAGCCGAATCAAGAAGGTCATGTTGAGCCGGCCGACATTGCAGATGCGGCACCTTCGGCTGGACTTCAAGTGACAAAAACGCTCAGTGCATCCAAAACCTGGCAAGGAACTCGATTAGTGACCAGAAAAGTAGGCAAACGCTAGTGTTACTGACGATCGGAGATGCAGCACCGAATTTCACCCTCAAGAGCTCAGATGCACAGAACGTTTCCTTAGAAGATTTCCGCGGAAAGAAAGTACTTCTAGTCTTCTACCCATTTTCGTTCACAGGTATTTGCACCGCTGAACTGTGTGCAATTCGAGACAACGAAAATAACTTTCTGGACGAAGACACTGTCGTCATCTCAATTTCATGTGATTCTCACTATGTGTTGCAAAACTTCAAGAACCAAGAAAATTTCACTCATATCTTGCTGTCGGACTTTTGGCCACATGGTGAAGTGAGCCGTGTTTATGGGGTTTTCAATGAAGAGCGTGGCATGGCTATTCGAGGGTCGTTCCTGATAGATCAAACAGGAATTCTTCGCTGGTACGTCATCAACCAACCGGGCGATGCTCGTTCAACCAGTGCCTATGCGGAGGCACTGAAGGCCATCGGGTAACCTTCCGCCCCCTCGGGCGTGTAGCTCAGTTGGTTAGAGCACCGGTCTTACAAACCGGTGGTCGGGGGTTCGAGTCCCTCCGCGCCCACCAACCACAATTGACCTGTGTCGACAAACCTTAAAACTCTGATGGCGCTCTTGAACCAACTCTATCCACCAGAACTGGCAAGCGAATGGGATTCCATCGGCATCATCCACGGAAAGAAATCGCAAAAGATTTCTGGAATCTTGTTATGCGTTGACATAACACCAGAGACATTTGCCGAAGCACTTGAACGTGGCTGCGATGCAATCGTCTCGCATCATCCACTCTACTTAGAAGATGAATACGAATTTGAGTACAAAACTCGCATCATCAATGAAGCGAGAGATAAAGAAATGGCACTCATCAATTGCCATACAAATGCTGACGCGATGAATCCTGGCGTTAGCGATGCACTTGCCGAAGTGCTTGGCATCAAACATCTCAAAGTTCTCGATCCACTCAGTAACAACCGATTTGGAATTGGACGAATTGGAGACAGTGCGCACATGAGTTATGCAGAATTCGTAGCCCATGTGCAACGGGCTATTCCAAACAGCGTAGTTCGATGGAGCGCAGAAGTGGCTCCTGTCATCAAGCGGGTAGCTCTTTGTGCAGGGTCAGGCGCTTCGCTCCTTTCATCAGTGCGTGCAACGGATGCTGATGTGTATGTGACGAGTGACCTGAAGCATCACGCCGTCAGTGAACACTTGGCTGAAGGTGGATGCGCTCTCATAGATATTGATCACGGGGTTTCTGAGTCTCTGTACTTAACCGGACTCAAGCGTTCATTAGAAGAGGTGCTGGATGCCGATATCTTCGTGAGCAAATTGCCTTTTAGTACGTGGGTAGCACAATAACCCTATGGCCGAATATTCGGAAGACGACTTTCTCTCATTGCTCGACGTGAGTGAGATTGATAAGCGTCTAAGCCAACTAGATTTTCAACGAACTCATCTCCCCGAAGCCATAGCGCTCAATGAGGTCAATGCTCGTGCTCGCGACCTTCACGTGCGATCTGTTGAACTTGCTTCCGAATTGGTCGAATTGCGAGACGCTGTTACAAAGGCTGAAATTGATGTGGAGCAAGTTGAAGCTCGGATGGCGAAGGATCAGGCACTCCTTGATGCAGGGTCGATAAGTGACTCGAAGCAATTGCTTGAGTTGCAGCATGAACTTGAAAATTTAGAAAAGAGAAAGCGAGAATTAGAAGACATTGAACTTGAGGCTCTTGCTCTCGTAGAAGAATGTCAACATCAACTACAAGATATTCAAACCCAATCAGTTGCAGCGGATGAAGAACTGGAAAATGCGAAATCAGCCCTAGAACAATCCATCCATGCATTAGATCAAGAAATTCAAACACTACACACCAAGCGAACTGCCAATTTAGATTCGCTCGATGAAAATTTAAGAAATCTGTACGTGAAGATAAAAACTGATCGCGCAATCGGCGCTGCCAAACTCAATGGAAGTAAATGCGACAGCTGTCATTTAGAGCTTAGAGGTGCTGAGTTATCGGATATCAAAAAACTTCCAGTGACAGAGCTTGTGCGATGTCCTGAATGTAGTGTGATTCTCATACGGGTGGAACGTGCTTAGACACATTTTGTATGCGGATGGCGCATCGCGAGGAAACCCTGGACCTGCGGCTTACGGATCACTCGTACTCAATCACGAAGGTGAAGTAGTTGCTGAACTTGCAGGTTACCTTGATGTTGCAACAAACAACTTTGCTGAATACTACGGATTAATAACAGGGCTTGAATTCCTGCACACTATTTCAGCCCCGCCACTCATCGAAATTCGGATGGATTCGAAACTCGTCGTAGAACAGATGTCAGGAAATTGGAAAGTGAAACATCCCGATATGAGAGCACTTGCACTCACGGCTCGCGATTTGTTGCAACCATTTTCACCGACGTTTGTCTGGATTCCCCGTGAAGAAAATTCAAAAGCAGATGCTCTGGCCAATGAGGCTCTGGACAATGCGGCCAACGGGTTACTCCATCCAATAGTTCGACGTTACACAAGTTAATAAAATTACGAAATGCCCGAATTACTGTGACAATTTTGAAGTAAATTTACGAAAAAAATCTTGAAAGTTTTGAGTTTCCGTATTAGACACTCCCTGCGAAACAAGACTTCCGCCACTTCTAGAGCGTACCCGCTCGGAGCGATTGCCTCGGTCGCAATCCAGGTCCCCACCTGTTGGTAAGTGTCGTTCGCACCGAAGGTCCGCCGCTGAAAAAAGTGAGCGGACCTTCACCTTTTGGAATTACGAATCTCAAGGCTATGCTCATCCCGACGAGTGAATCAGATGAACGCAGTTTCGACTGAGGAAAGTCCGGGCTCCAAAGAGTGCAGTGGTGGGTAATACCCACCCAGAGTGATCTGCGGGAAAGTGCCACAGAAAAAATACCGCCAAGCAATTGGTAAGGGTGAAAAGGTGGTGTAAGAGACCACCGCACACAGGGTGACTTGTGTGGCATGGCAAACCCCACTGGGAGCAAGGTCAAGAGGGTGGCAACACCTGTGTGAATGTACTGACAATGTCAGGGGAGTGTTACTCGCACGAATTCACGGGTAGACCGCATGACAATTGTGGTGACGCAATTGCAAGATAGATGTTCATCCGCGACAGAACCCGGCTTATCGATTCACTCGTCACTTTTATTTGCTATTGAGATTGAGAACAATCACGCCAACAATAATTATCACCATACCAAGTAATGCTTGTTTTGAAAGTGCTTGTCCAAACAGAAAGTATGCACCTACAGTTGCGCCAACGATGCCAAGCCCTGACCAAATGGCGTAGGTGACACCAACCGGAATTGTTTTAAGAGTTTGGCTCATTAAGAAGAATGCGGTCAGATAGCCGACAACAACAATCAACGATGGTATGAGCTTGCTCATTCCGTCACTTGCTTTCAATGCAAGGGTGCCTATGACTTCACTCACGATCGCTAACCCCAAATACAGCCAGGCCACTATTGATTTCCTTTCAGGAATTGCATTACCTGCGACGCAAACTCTACTGGATTTTCTTCGTGTGGAAGATGGCCTGTGTTTTTCATAACTACAAGTTCGCAGATATTCGAAATCTTATTAGCATTTTCAATGCTCGCACGCGTGGGAACAATCACATCGCTGTCGCCCGTCAGAATGAGAGTTCGAGTTGTCAGATTCTCAATTGGCGACGTTTCGAATCGATGTGCTTTCACAACCTCCCAAAATGCAAGTTCCCAGTTTTTAATTTGCAGTGGCGCGGTATAGCCATTGAGAGTGGTATCGGTAATTTTACTTTCGTCAAAATAGCTTTGATACAAAATGTCGAGACCACTGTTTGCAATGCTGGAGACCAGAATTGGTCCAAGATGATTAACCTGTGGTACCGAGAAGATTGGTTGAATCCAACCCGGGTACGGGCTAGCGCCTGAGAGTGCGGGAGCTATGAGCACGAGGTGAGAGACCTGATCTGGGTGAGAAATTGAGTATTCCAGGGCAAGTGTGCCACCGGCTGAATGCCCGATAAGTGTGACGTTTCTATTTTTGCCAAATCGTTTTATGACATCTTCGAGAATACGTAGCTGCCCTTCAAACGAATATGGATTTGTGCCGTGCCATTGCCGAGGTCGCTCGGTGAAGCCGAATGCCGTTCGATCGTATGCCACGACAAACGAGTCTTGACTCAAACTTTGCATTATTTTTTGAAAACTAAAGCTCGAAGCACCAAAACCATGAAGCAAAATAATGACATTCTCAGATGTTTGCTCGCCCGCAGTCTCGAAGTGGATAGCGTGATTTAGTGACGTGAAATATTGCTTGGTTAATCCAGGAACTTTTCCGATTGCATCTCGCTCAGGCAATGTGCCTGAAGTTGAAAATGGAACAAAGAATGGACCAACAAAAAGTGTGAGTAGGAGAAGTACGACAAGAAATCTGAATTTGTGCTTCATTACTGTAGCGTTGAATTTTCAAACACTTCAAATGCCCAGAGATCAATATCGTCAAGGTTGAGGGGCTCAAATCCATTTGCTTCGAGTGCTGCTGAAATCTGCGCTCGGTGTTCGGTCGCGTGGTGAATTGCCTGCTGCAAAATCGTGGCTGCGTGCCACGTCTTCAATTCAGTGCCATTGTTATACGTGACTGTACCGGTCTTTTCCGCTTGAGCAAGTAGTAATGCATCTACTTCTGCAAGTTTGACTGCGAGTTTTTCTACGTCACCCATGGTTTTAGGAAGTTCGTAGTCACTCCAGTCTCGAATACCTAAACCGAATGCATACCAATCAGCGCCACCGACGATGTGTTCGCATAGTCGAGACACAGTCCATTCTGGATTTGAGATGTAGGCAGCAAGGGCAGCATCGGGCCGTTGCGCGAGTTGGGTATAGACCTGCTGATTAGCCCAGGCCATATGTCGAAGTCCAAGTTTCATAGGCGAAACCCTACTCAAATCATTTAGTTGAAAGTTCAATTACATGGTTGTAGACTTACCCCATGAACTCACTCAGCTTTGAATTTGGTCTCGACACTTTTGGAGATATGCAACTTGATGACACCGGCGTACCCATCAGCGCTGCCGCAACTATACGCAACGTAGTAGCAGAAGCCGTACTCGCTGACGAATTGGGCTTGCACCATTTCAATGTTGGTGAACACCACAGGGACGACTATGCAATCACTGCACCCGACACAATACTTGCTGGAATTGCCACTGTCACGAAGTCAATTGGTCTTGGAACAGGCGTCACAGTACTTTCGAGCGATGATCCAGTTCGAGTTTTTCAACGCTTTTCAACCATCGATGCACTATCCCATGGTCGAGCAGAAATTACGGCAGGAAGAGGCTCGTTTATCGAGTCATTTCCTCTCTTTGGCTATGAACTTTCGGATTACGCCGTGCTTTTTGAAGAAAAACTTGAGTTGCTCGTTGAGATCTTGAAAGAACATCCAGTGACATGGAGTGGTACTACACGAGCCGGGCTTTCGAATCAAAGTATTTATCCGAAAACTGAATCTGGAAGAATTCCGTTGCGTGTTGGGGTAGGCGGAACACCTGAATCAGTTATGAGAGCAGCGCGTCTTGGGCTACCACTCGCACTTGCCATCATTGGTGGCGACCCTGCTCGTTTCCGTCCTTTTGCTGAACTTTATTTCAGAGCACTGGAAGAATTTGGTACACCCCAACTGCCAATTTCAATTCATTCGCCGGGTCACATCAGCGAGACTGATGAACAAGCAATTGAAGAGTTGTGGCCTCACTACCTGACGGCCTTTGGCCGAATTGGTCGAGAGCGCGGCTGGGGTGCAATGACATTTGATCACTACATGAACGAGGTCAAACATGGTTCGTTGTATGTGGGATCGGCTGAAACTGTGGCGAAGAAAATTGCGTACGCATTGGAATCTGTTGGTGCTGTTCGATTCGACTTCAAATATGCAAATGGACCGATGCCACATAGTAAGCTCATGAAGTCGATTGAACTTTATGCCACAAAAGTAGTGCCGATGGTGAATGAAATTCTTACTGACTCAAAAGTGAGTATTGGCTAGTTTTTTTGACTGAAGAGTTGAAGAGTCAGTTGCTTAAGCTCGTTTTCATCAAGAATTCCTCGCGTCGCAGTAGTTAATGTTTTTGCGTTGGCTTTTCCAACACCACGCATACTCATACAAAGGTGTTCGCATTCAACGCTCATAATCACACCTCGAGGCTCAAGAATTCTCATCATTGCATCTGCTATTTGGGATGTAAGACGCTCTTGGACTTGTGGGCGTTTTGCATAGACGTCAACGAGCCGCGCTAACTTCGAAAGCCCAGTGATTCTTCCTGACTCATTTGGAATGTAGCCAACTGATGCAACTCCGAAGAATGGCAATAGGTGATGCTCACAGACAGAGAACACTGCAATGTCTCGAACCACGATGAGTTCGTGATGATTCAAATCAAATGTCGTGGCCAGCACAGCCTCCGGTTTTTGGTACAAACCACTAAAGAGTTCTTTGTAGGCTCTTGCTACACGTCCTGGAGTATCTTGCAAACCATCACGATCTGGATCTTCGCCTATTGCGATCAGGATTTCCCGCACTGCCCGCTCAATACGTTCAGCATCAAATGCACCTCGTTGTTCGGGTGCAATATCGGCTAAAGGGTCAGCAGTTGGGCTAATTCGGGATTCGTCCACAGTTCAAACCCTATGCCTAGAAATCCACTGCTTCAACTGACGCTGATTACGCAAGCCCACGACGTGCGAGAAGGTGGGCAATATCAGCGTCACGGCCGCGAAAATTCCGAAACATTTGCATGGAATCTATCGACCCACCTCGGGAGAGCAGAGTGTCAGCGAAATGTTGACCATTCGTTCGAGTGAGCCCACCATTCTCTTTGAACCATTCAACTGCATCTGCGTCGAGCACCTCACTCCAGATATAGCCGTAGTAGCCAGCCGAATAGCCGCCAGCAAAGATGTGAGAGAAATAGGTGCTTCTGTAGCGCGTTGGCACAGGAGCGAAGTCAAGTCCAAATCTTGTAATCGCAGCAGTTTCAAATTGTTCAACATTTTCAATGTTCTCTTGATCGTCAATCAAGTGAAATGCAAGATCGAGGACACTTGCCGCGAGGTAACTGGTGGTTTTATACCCTTCATTGAAACTAGCAGTTGTTTGTAATGTGTCAATCCACTCTTGCGGTAAGCGTTCACCTGTTTCGAAATGCCGTGCATACTCATCCACAACTTCGGGCCACATCATCCACATTTCGTTTACCTGGCTTGGAAACTCCACAAAGTCTCGCTCAACACTTGTTCCTGAAACTCGTGGGAACGTGACATTTGAAAGTAGGCCGTGAAGTGCATGGCCAAATTCGTGGAAGAAAGTTGTCGTTTCGTCTAACGTCAGTAACGTCTCTGAGCCCTCTGGAGGTTTGGGAATATTGAGATTATTTACGATGACAGGACTTTGGTTTAAAAGAGTATTCTGATCAACCAAACTGTTCATCCATGCGCCACCACGTTTGGATGAACGGGCGTAGAAGTCAACAATATAGAGTCCCAACGGATTGCCGTCACGAAATACTTCATAAGTTTGCGCATCAGGATGGTAAGCAACAAGATCTTCGCGTCGTTTAAATGTCAAACCGAACAGGTCTCCTGCAGCCTTAAAAATGCCTTTATGGAGAACGTTTTGTAATTCAAAGTACGGCTTGAGCAAACCAACATCAAGACTATATTTTTCACGACGTAAAATTTCCGTGTAAAAGTCCCAATCCCAACTTGCAAGTTCAAACGTAGCGCCTTCAGCATCAATTATTGCCTGAAGCTCTGCCGCTTCACTTTTTGCATTTCGAACGGCAGACACTGCAAGTTTTTCTAGCATCGCAACGACACGATCTGGATGTTTGGCAGTCTGTCGCGAGAGTACATATTCAGCATGTGATGAAAATCCAAATAGCTTTGCTTTTCTCGCCCGAAGTTTTGCCATGGTCGTCAGAATCTCTTGGGTATCGTTTTCGTTGCCTTGAATTCCTTTTTTGAGCGATGCCTGCATCACTTGCTTTCTCACATCTCGATTCCGAAGATTCTGCAAGAACGGATGACCTGAAAAATTCACGACTGGGATTACCCAGGCATCGGGCAAGTTCTTATCACGTGCAGCCTGTTTGCACGCTGCAATCTGGGCATCACTCAATCCATCTAATAATTCGACCTCTTCAATGACTACGGCTAAGTCATTTGAGTCTGCAAGCACCTTCTGCGAAAACTGGGCTTGAAGTGTGGCAAGCTCTTGATTCAATTGTTTGACAGTTTCTCGCTCGACTTCACTCAGGAGTGCACCAGCAAAGACAAA